>JABMPG010000634.1 GCA_013203855.1 bacterium | reverse complement strand
GGTCTTGCCCGATCCGCTCTCGCCGACCAGGCCGAGCGTTTCGCCGGGTATGACATCGAAGTTAATCTGATCGGCGGCCTTGACGTAGCCAGCGAGCTTTTTGAAAAAGCCCTGGCTGTACACGGGAAAGTGCTTGCACAGGTTTCGCACCCGCAGGAGCGGCTCTTTCTGCTGTCGGACCTGTTCCAACGCGGTTGTCATGGGCAAACGAAACTCACTTCCTTCTCTCGATACACTGCCGCATCAGATTCTCGGGCATGAGGATCGGGATTTGAAGATTCTGAAAGGGATCATCGGTGTCTCTCAGGTGATCGTCCAAGGCCCGCCGCATGTGGTCGAGGACATCCGTGTGGGCCTTGTCCATCGCCAGATTGCTCAGTTCGCCCGGATCGGCCTGGAGATCGTAGAGTTCCTCCGTGGTTCGCGTCGAATCGTAGAAAGCCCTGACCTCCCGGGTGCGTCGCCAATCCCATGTGGACAGTTCGACCTCCGGTATCAGGAAATCGAACACGCAGGTTTGAAGCCCCTTGCGGATGTACTTGTAACGGCCGGATCGCGCCATGCGGGCCGGATCGAAGGAGGTCGTGTAGTTGCGTTCGGCAAAGACGTACTCGCGGCCCGTATCGCCCTCGCCTCGAACAGCCCCCGCCACGTTCCGGCCCTGGACAATCGCGGATGCCGGGAGTTGAAGCAGATCGAAGATCGTGGGCAGGAGATCGACGTGGCTGGTGAGCCCCGCTAGTCGCGTTCCTCCAGGAATAACGTTGGGATAGCGCATCAGGCAGGCCACCTTGGTTCCGCCGTCGTAGAGAGTGGCCTTGCCGTGGATGAAAGACGCGCCATGGTCGGTGGTGAAGACGACCAGCGTGTCTTCGGCAATCCCCTTACGTTCCAAAGCCTCGAAGATTCGACCGATCTGGGCATCCACAAACTGGATCATGCCATAGAAGTCGGCCAGGTCCTGCCGGATCGTCTCGATGTCGGGCAGCCAGGCCGGAACCTCGACCTGATCCCCCGGAACGGATTCGTAGGCGTCCCGGCGGAAGTGAGAGGGCTGCAAATCGAGGCGGTGGGTCTCGAAAAACCCGAGGGAGGCGAAGAAAGGGCCATCGTCTTTTCGAGTATTCAGCCATTCGCAGAAGGAATCGGCAACCTTCTCGCAGAGGCACGAGTCGCTGTGGTTGTTCTCATAGCCGAGGGTCCGCCAGTCCATGGCCTCGTGCTGAAAACCGAAGAGCTGCGGGCTGTAACCGGCCTCCGTCAAAAGTTTCGGCAGAGGCGGACTGTTCGCCATGTCGAGTTCCCAACCGCGGTGGGTCAGCCCCATCAGACCGTGGGTGTGGGGGTAGCATCCCGTCACGATGGAGCCGCGGCTGGGCGAGCAGACCGTGCCGGTGGAAAAATGATTCTCGAAGACAATCCCTTCGGCGGCGAGGCGGTCGAAGTGGGGCGTTGTCACCGGAACCCCGTAGGGATGGATGAAATCCCCCAGGTCGTGACAGGTGATAATGACGAGATTGGGTTGGGTCATGACCGCTCTCCCTTCCCAAAACCCTCTGGCGCGGCGGGGATGTCGACGGGCATCCCGCCCTGCCGCAGAGAATCCGCAGCGCAGACGCCCGCGGCGACGCTCATCCGGCTGGCATAGACCTGGGCGACCGGTTCTTTGTCGTCAAGGATGTAATCGACGAAGTCGCGGCAGATGACGGGATCGGCGCCGCCGTGCCCGCCTTCGGCCTTCTTGATATCATAGGTGCGGTCAGCGTACTGCTTCCAAGTGCCGGACTTGCGGGTCTTGACTCGGACCTGCATTTCCGGCCAGTGGCTCTCCATTCGGCCTTCCGTCCCGATGAAGACATAGTTGCGTTCGGTGTCCGGAGCGAAATGGCACTGGAGGTAGGCCGCCCGGATCCCGCCCTCGAGATTCATGATCATGACCTGGTTGTCCTCGACATCGACTTCCTTACGGAAGCAACACTGAACATGCTGGTCTCCGAGGTAGTGGGCCGACTGGGCTTCGGTGCAGGTTTCCCGGATGTCGCACTCGGGGCAGGTCAGGTCATCCGGCTTGTCTCCGCCGAAGTAGTCGAGTCCACCGAAGGCGCTGGTGCGGGTCGTGTAGGCGCCGGCGATCCAGTGAAGGACGTCGATGTCGTGGCAACCCTTCTGAAGAAAGAGGCTGGTGGCATTCTTCTTCGTTGCGTGCCAGTCGTGGAAGTACCAGCCGCCGCCCGCCCCAACAAAGTGCCGCACCCACACCGCCTTGACCGCGCCGATAACGCCGTCGTCGACGATCTGTTTCATGGTTCGGATGATGTTCATGT
>JABMPG010000633.1 GCA_013203855.1 bacterium | reverse complement strand
TGGTCGGGGCGACTGGACTTGAACCAGCGACCTCTTGACCCCCAGTCAAGACAAGGCCATTGGTATCATTGCGGTTAGGCAGCAAACAAAGGGCTAAACCCGGCTGGCGGCGCGTTGACTACCTCCAAATCCGGCCAGAGTGGCCCCTATATTTTCACCTTTTTGCACCCTTCCCGCCTCGCCGCCTTCCTCGCCCGCGTGGATGCCGAGCCGAATCCGGGACCATCCTGAGAGAACTGGACAGGCTCGCCAAACGGGCCGGGAAGAGGACGAAATGAACGGGTTTCTCTGCTCGCCGCGGCGGTACAATTTCGGGGGATTGGACTTCGAGTATGGCTATTGCGGCCCGTGGCCCCTGTGCCAGGATGGGGAATTGCGCAAGCGGGCTGGGAGGACGTTCTACGATCGAATTCAGCCGTGGCTCGACATGTCAGAGGCAGAGCGCGAGAAATACCGGATCGGCGGCGGATGCGTGGAGGTCGAGTTTTCAGCCCCGGCCCCGATTCTGACCGACCTCCCGCCCACTGACCATATCGCTGAGGCCAACGAAATGGTCCGCCCGTGCGCGGGCAGAAAGGAGAGAGATAATGAGTCTTGATGTTACCCTTATGGAGGTCCAGCCGACAGACGTGTTCTCGGCGAACATCACACACAACCTCACCGAAATGGCCGAGGATGCTGGAATCTATAAACACCTCTGGAGACCAGAAGAGATCGGAATTAAGATGGCGTACGAACTGATCCTGCCCTTGCGCGCGGGGCTTGCGCTGATGAAGTCTGACCCCGACCGGTTCAAGCGATTCGATTCGCCCAATGGCTGGGGAAGCTACGATGACTTTGTACCGTGGGTTGAGAAATATCTTGTGGCTTGTCAGGAACACCCCAACGCCGAAATCAGAGTAAGTAGATAGAGAAGGGGCGTTATGGCATCGGCGCGACCGAAACAGTCCGCCCGTTCGCCTCGCCCGTCCAGACGCTATCAACCTCGACGCCCTCCGGCCAGATCACAACGATCTCCGGGGGGTGTTCTGCGACTGCCGGCCAGACGACCTCCGTGGTCAGCCGAGGGGTGGCGCAGCCGAACGCACCCAGAATGAGGACGAACGCACCCAGAATGAGTGCACCTTTGCCAATCACCCATGAGCGGCTACGGGCGTTGTCGCTCACCAAGTGCCTATTCGTGATTGTCATTGCCCGCCTCCCGCGCCGCACGAGCCGCCGCTACCGCCTTCTGCGCCGTCAGGGTGTTCTGCCCGGTGTCACTCTTCAACAGATCCCGCACCTGGTCAACTAGCGGGCCGAGTTTTTCCGCCTCGACCCCGATTGCTATCGCTGCCCGTTGGATGGCATCCTTGGTGGGTTTCAGTTTCCCATCATGGTCGGATTCCTGGAGTGCCGCTACGACCGCGAGCAGTGCGTCATCGGACTGCCCCAACGCCTTGACCGCCTGATTCAGCGATTCCAGGTAGTGCTTTTTCCGGGCTTGTTGGATGGCGGCATAGATTGTCGCTCCTACTCCCCAGACCGCAATCCCCGCCTTTACCGCCAGAGGCAGGGCCTCGATGACTGCTATTACAGTGCCCATGTTCAAGCCTTTCCTTTTCAGTCTATTCCCAGAGCCCCGTTTCGAGCATCCGGGAAATCTCCTGAGCCCGGCGTTCATATGCCCGCGCCCAGTCGCTGTCCAAGGCCTCTTCAGCCGCCGTGCGCCAATTATTCCGGCCAATCGCATCGATCATCCGCCGAAACCCGCGCAGTCGCCCGCGGCCGAGTTGAAATGCCATGTCAACCAATGCGGCATACCTGGCGTAGGAAAACCCGGCGTTCGGGAAAATAGCAGCAACGTCGAGTTTCGCCTGTCGAATATCCGCGTCGAAAATGTTTTCGAGCGTATCTGCCGTAAAGAGTGCAGATTCAGCCTCAGAGGGTTGTTCCCGCCCGATCAGATGTCCATACCCGACGGTCCAGTTGCCCTCAGAGTCCTGATACGGATCGGCCCGAAACCCCTCATGCTCGGCGATTAGTGCGCGAATACGATCTGTCATTCGGTAACCTCCAAGGATGGGTAATGCTCCGGCCCAGGCTTCAACCACTCACGACGCCGGACCTCATCCAGCCGCCGCCAATGGTTGTGCAATGCTGCGATGTGCTCCGCCGTCTCTCTGAGTAGTTGCATCCCAGGGTCCAGTTCGGCGATGTAGTATTTCCCGGACGGGCCACCCTCAAGCCCCCGGTGTTGCCGGATGTGCCATTCCCGTTTGAAGTCCCCAGTGTGTTCCGCTATCGACGGAGTCAGTATCTCCGCGTCTTTCGGCATGAGGCTGCGAAAGCGGGCGTTGATGTTCTGAGGATGAAACCGGCTGCTCACTGATAGGCCCCCCAGATCTCCGCCAGTTTACCCGGCGGAATCTCATTCTCAGGATCAGAGACCAGCCCGTTGACCGCCTGCAACGTCCGGGTCAGCCTAATTCCCTTCATCGCGGCCCAGTGTCCGAACTCCCACCAGTCCGCCTTGTAGCCCACCGGATAAGGGTTTGCGCTTACTGCCGCCCCTTGACCGGCCGCGCTTGCCCCGTCTGCGGCCACTGTCGTGCGGTCCGTGTAAGCCTGGGTGTCTGCGCGTAGGGCGTCGAGATCGGCCTGAGACGCGCCCAGGGACCCTCTGAGTTCAGCATTCTCCATAGTAAGGCCGTCTCGCTCATTAGTGAGCGCAAACACCTGGGCCGTAAGCCCCGCATTTTCCTCTGTCAGAGCCTGGAGTTCGGCGGTGAAATCGTCCGCGGCCCGGAGCAGGGTAATAGTCGTAGCCTGGGCGTTTGATAACGTCCGCAGCCGGGCCACTTCATCCGCCATCTCCGTGACCTCGCGAACCACCACGTCGGCATAAAGCGCGTCATCCCGGAGTTGCCCGGTCCACCAGTCCCCGGTGAGGTTCTCCGGCGCGGTCTGCGCGTAGCCGGTAACCGCCATGGCCATGAGTAGTGCTGTCAGAATCCATCGTTTCATCGGGTGTTCCTCCTTAGTTCTTGCCTGCGGATTCGATCGCTTCCAGCCGATCGGTCAGTTGTTGGATTGCCTTGACCAGATAAGGGATGAGGGCCGTCCGGTTAATCATCTTGAAGGTTTCCCCTGTACGGGTTTCCGGGCGCGTGATAACGGCTGAGGGCAATGCCGCTTCGAGATCCTGGGCAACGATGCCCGTGACGGTAATCCCTGTCTTTTCCATTTCGTAGTCCGAGATTATAGTGGACCGAACCACAGCCAACCCGTCTTTCACGGTCGGCCTCGTGTTTTTCTTCACCTTTTCATCTGATAGATCGAAGAGGGCCACGGTCCCGTCAAACTCGCTGATGTTGGCTACGTTCGTGCCGTCTCCATCGAACATATCAACGTAGATGTTGCCCGCTCCATCGTCTCTCCCTGTCTGGATCTTGACACCTATCCGCGCTATCGTCCCGCCGTCGTTGAAGAACGTGCCCGCGTACCCATCCACGGCGGCGTTGAACGTGCCGGGGCCACTAACCGTCAGGGCTTTCGTCGCCTCGTCAATCGTCGCAATCGTGGCCGATGACGAATTCCGAACGATCAACTGCTTGGCCGCCTTCAGGTCCGCCCAAATATGTTGGGTATTGGCATTGGTCCAGACGTTCGCATAGAGAGTACCCATACCAACGCCGCTACCATAGGCAACAACGGGCCCGAACTTGAATGTCCCATCGGCGTTGATGTAGGTCGTGTCGGAATGATAGAAGACCGGATTTGCTCCAGTTACATCCGTCACGGTTACACAACCTGCTGTGGTGAGGGGATTATTGGCGAAGATCCCGCCCGTTCCGGTGAACCACAGCTCGTCGTTCCCGGTGCCTTGGTTTACCCCTACGGCTCCTACACCAGCAGAATCCACCAGCCACTTGTCCGCCGCCGTAGACCCCGTGAACTTGATGTAGTCCTTCGTCTCCATGTGCCCGTCTGAGCCCCAAGACACCTTTTCAACTCCGGCGATCTGGATCGCTAAGCCGTCTGCAGAATCCACGACTACTTGGCCTATGGAGGCATGAAGGAGAATGTCATTCGGGTCTTCTCCGGAAGCCTCAATATGATCCAGGTGTATGGTGGTATTCGCCCCGACCAGTGTGAGGAAACTCCCGTAGATCCCAGTGCTGTCGTCCATCCCGATGTTCCCATCGGAGTCTATCTCGAAAACGTCTGCCCCCAATTCGTCTCGGAACTTAAACCCGTACGCAGAACCCAGGACCTGAAACGCCAGGTCATCCGTGACGCTGTACGCAGACAACGAATGGGAAAACAGGAATGATGCGGTAACCCCACTCGCCGCGTTCATCGTAATTCCTGTAGTGCTGCCGCCCTGGTCCATGTCAATACTGGTATGGGCACCTGCGTCTATGCCGTTATAGACGGGAGATTCTACGGATGTGGTGAAATTGCCTATCCCCGCCGCCAGTGTACCCCCGCCAGCAGAGCCCAGGGTAAGGTTACCGGCAGAGGTGAAGAACGCAACCTCCGCGCCCGCTGTGTTGAGGAACGAGAAGTCGTAGGAATCGTTTTGAACGCGCATCTTGTAATCTGCGGCTGCTACCTTGGGCCAGTAAGTAGTGCCGTATACGGACCCGGAACTGGCGAGACCTGTGACAGTTGCCACTCCACTTGCGTTGATACTGGCGACTTCGCCCCCTGCTGTATTGAGAAAGGAAAAATCGTAGGAGTCGTTTCGTAGCCTAAGAACCACGTCCGCCGCTGCTGTGTATGGGTATAGTGCATCCACATACAACGCACTAACCGCCGATATCCACGTCCCATTGGTTCCGCCCAGAATCAGGTCCCCGCCCGTGCCCCCGTCAATGGTTATGCCGGAGTTGGTGCCCTGAAGGCCCTTCCCTGCCGTGTCGATTATGAAGTCCTTGACAGTGTGAACGTCCCCGTCCGCGTCGATAGACGCCACCTCCCCACCAGCCGTGTTAAGGAATGAGAACGCGTAGGAGTCGCTCTTGAGTTGCAGCGCTACGTCATGGTCGGTAGTGTTCGGCTTGATATGGTCGGCGAACAGGTCACCGGTGAGGTTGAGATCCCCCAGTAGCACCGCATCCAGACCTACCTGTAGGTTCCCGGTGATGATTTCCGAGCCGCCCACGGCAACCGTGCTTGAAAATGCGACCGGGCCGGTCACGGTCTGAGTGCCCGTCTCGGTGAGGCTCAGGTAGTCCGCGAGGATCCCCGGAGTGCCCGCCTGGTTCCATGTCTCGGTATCGGCGTCGTAGACGTAGGGCAGGTCTTCATCGAGCACAATAACCAGCCAGCCATCTTCGGGTGCTTCAAAACTCCACCCCTCCCCGGAAGCGTCATCCCATGTGGCGATATTGCCGTCTTCGTCTTCCCATTCATCCGCGCCTACCCCATCCACGATGTACCTGTCGCCGTCCGCAGGCTCCCCGGATGGTAACAGCGTATCGGATCCATACGCCTTGCTGTTCACAACCCCCTGATAGGAGAGGCCCAGCACCGTCGACGCATCGAGCAAACGGAACGCGCGGGAAATGATCTCGGCCGCGTGAAGATCCCCCGAGTAGAGAAGCGGGAGATTTAGATTGTTCGTGAAGTCTGTGACCGCTACGTAGTCCGCCGCTGAGTTCGTCGACGGGTAGTTCGCCGCGAGCGTAATCTGCGTGTTCGAGTCCACGGTCGCGATGGTAAACCATGCGGTATCCCCATCTACCTGGAACAGATCCCCGGCGTCCAGATTTGCCAGCCAGGACGTGCTATCTCCCGTGACCACGTTGCTTCCCGCAGTTGTCGTGACCGTGCCTGTCGTGTACTGTGCCATTGCATTTCCCCTTTACGTCGTAGTCGTGACGGTCAGATCATCCGTCCGGTTCAGGTCGCCTTTGCGATAGGTGTCAAAACTCGCGAGGCTCACATAGATGGTTCTTGGGGCCAGTGGATCGACCCAACTGTACTGAGCCCCCAGCCCAATGAAAATCCTTTGCATATCTCCCCACGCCGCAGCCGGTGAAGTCGCGTATCGCATTTCATAGCCTGCGAGGTCTACCGCGTCCACTTCATCCCAGGAAAATGAGACACGATCCCCGGACACAGCCGCCGCGAAATTCTCGGGCTCCGCCGGGTTCGGATTTGTCACATCCAGAACAGCCGGATACAAAGACCGCCGATTCAGGATGTCGCGTTCCCACACCTTGACGGTGAGATCTCGCGCGGCCGATACGTTGTCCTGGACGTTCTTTTCAAACGTGTAGGTGTATCGGGGCTCAATCGTCGTTTCTGTGCGGACCACTTGGCCGGCGACAAGGATCTCGATCAAGTAGTCCTTGAAATAGGGCGGCCTGCTTCCACCACCAAACCCGAACGGCTCGTTCCCCATCCCCACGTCATCGAATACCAGCGTTTTCTCTTTCCATGCGAAGGTCGGATTCTGGCGGTCAAACTCGGCATCGTTCCCCTGATTGTCGAGCTCCAGCCCTTCCACCTGCGGCGGCCTGCTTTCAGTTCCCACGGTGAGACTCACTTCCGGCGCGGTTGCCCAGGCAGACCGGATCTGCCACTTCGACACAGACCGAACCTTGAAATAGTAGGTTTCTCCTGCGAGCAGATTTCGGATCTCATACTGGCCGGCGCGGGTCACTCCATGCAGCGCATAGGATTCCCCGTCGTCGGAGATATAGACTTCGGCATGATCCCAGAAACCCGTTTCCGGGCTGGTAGAAGGGATATCGAATGTCAGATATACGGTGTAGTCATAGGCCGCGCTGGAGTTCGCGGCTCGGAGATTGGTCACGTCGGCAGGCGGAGCGTTCGGGTCCGGGAGATTGGATCGGTCTGGCGGAGCAATGACGATCCCGGTGTCTGAGTAGATTTCCTCGTTGTACTCTGTCGCGGAGATCTCCACCTCGAGATTGTCGTTCTGGGTCAGCCGCATGACGCGGAAGGGCTTGCATTCCAGGTTTTGCTGGCCAAGCGTGAAGATCTCATAGGCTTGTGGCGCCGTGTCCCATGCGGCCGAGACAGTAATCGTTTCCCCCGCCGCGTAGGTCCCGGCCGGGTTGCTGATCTGCCGGAGTTCCAAGCTATCATCCATATGACGAACGCGGATGTAGTAGGTGCTCGCCGGTTGCAGGACAACCTCAGCGTCCAGCACAACCGAAGCCGCTCCCCCGCTGGCTACGCGCCCGCTGACAAGCCCCCAGATCGGCACGTCATGCGATACGTTGATAACATCGCTGACCGTGCAGGCGACGGCGTCGGGGCCTGTCTTGAAACCGATAGACCGGTAGTTGTATTTCATTTCGTTCAGCAACCGGTTGGCAATCCGGATGGCGCGAGATTGCTTGGTGACCCCCGGGAGAAAGATGAGCGAGTTTCGGATAGGTTCCCCGGCGTCATAGGCGTCAGAGTCCACCACCTGGGCGGATGTGCGCTCGAACGAAAGAGCCGCGTCAAAGTATTGGATCTCGATGCTGTTGTAGGCGGCCCGCTTGGACGCCCAAGCCTCCTGGAATGATCCGGGAATGATGTTCCCCATTCCGAACATCTGCGTCGGCGTTTCGAGTTTGTCTATCCGGGGCTGGATTGCTCCGGCCGTCCAGTAGGGGAAGCACTGGCAGGTCTTGCAGACCAGGAGAACCATGTCCAATGCCTTCTCCGCGCTGTCCATGACAAGGCCCAACTCATACCGGCGTTCCAGCGTTTCATCATCGATCGATGTCTGGACGTATTCGTCACAGTGTGCCGCCATCGATGCGAAGAGGCTGAAATTCAGGCTGGCGGTTTCGATCTGGTCCCCGAGCCCGTAGCGGCGATTTGTCAGGAGATCGTAGAGACACCAGATCGGGTTGGCGCAATACTGCCGGCGCAACGTCGCCCCATCCCATGCAAGGGAGGTGTCATCATCCACCATGCGATACTCGGAGTTGTCATCGTTCCAGTAGGTGTTCACCCAATTTACATCATCCCCGCTTGCGCCTTCGTAGTCCGGGGCCTTGACCCGAATTCCGAGAACGTCGACCTTGATCTCGGGGAGGCCGCCCGAAATCTGGTCAGTCGCCACGATTTTCAACCCCAGAAGCGCCGTATTGGGATAGGTGTAGGTGTCGTACTGGATTTCATTCAGCGATTCCCAGAGTGTGTTCGAAACGACTTCATCCGCAGCCTCCGTGTCTCTCGTTGTCTTGATGATCCGCACGTCATAGCGGCCAGGTGTTGGGAATTCAATCCGCACCGTGCGCCGGAGCGTGGAAGAGGTTTTCCCTATGTAGGTTTTATAGTCATTTGGATCTGGGTTGTCTGTGCCGTCATCCATCAGAGGGAAGAACAATTCGGTCCAGGTAGTCGGCTCACTGTGCTCCTTGTACATGATCCGAAACGTAGCCCACTTGGATTTGTATTTCCCGTTTTCGGTCTTATAGAGCCCCTGGATTTCAAAGTTCACGTCTACCGCATCGACCTCTTCGCCTTCAGTCGTGGTCAAGGTGTGAACCGCGTCCTTGAGTAACTGTTGGCCATAGGCGACCTGATTGTTCGCATTGGCGAACCACGGAATTCTTGTTTGCTGGTCACCGCCCAGCCGGACACAGACCTCTACCCCGGTGAGGTTTGAAATCGGATTGCCATTGATCTGGATCTTGTCTCCGATAGTAGCCAGGTCTGAGTAGGAATCCGTATCGGCCGCAATCCCAGCGATTGAATAGATAGGGCCTTCGCTGATAGCCAGCAATGCGTAGAGAGTGTCCGAATCGTTCTCGGTCGTGGAGTAAACATTGATATAGTTTCCACCCACTCTATGAGTGCCGTATATGGCCCCCACGGGAACACCCGCTTCAGCGGTTGACTGAATTCCATCCCATCCATAGGTAGGGGAAGATGATAGATCCCCCACGTTGAAGAGGGGTAGTTTTGGTGTGATTGCCTTCCATCCCGCCCAGAGGATCCCCCCTACGATTATTCCAGCAATCAGCCCGGCGGCCGCTTGAACGTCCGGCAACAGAACGATTTCCTCGCGCGCTTCTACCGGTGTTTCCGCCCACTTTTCACGTGCAACCGGCCCTATCGTCATCAGGTGACAGCGATGATCCTTCTGACACCTCTCGGGGATGTAATCGGAAAGCATCCCCCCGGTGAAGGGCACGTCGAGGATTTCTCGGTCCAGGCGGTTGAGGATATTGTTGACTATGAGGATTCGGATCATGTGCGCGTGAGCCGGTAGAACCCGGCCGCCTTCCTCTGATACAGGGGATTGTCGAGCACAGACAAGAGAACGCCGTGCGCCATGTGCGCGTGAACGAATTGGCGGCGGTTGACCATGATTCCCATGTGGTTCACGGCACCGTTGACAGATCGGAAAACCACAATGTCCCCGGCCTTGGCTTTCTCTGGTTGGATCTCTGACGCGTTCTCATGCGCCTTGAGAATCAGGAGGCTGCCGTCGCCCTCTTCCCAATCGAAGTCATAGTCATAGTCCGGCAGATGCACACCCACGGATTCAGCGAAGAGCAGGACCAGCCCGTAGCAGTCCACCGCGCGCGGCTGACGCCCGTGATGCTGAAACTTCCAACCGATGCAACCCTGTGCGAAAGCGGCTGCGTCAGATGCGGAAACGACGGCGGTTTGGGATGCTTGGGAAGGCACCGAAACGCTCCTGGTTCTGGTGGCGTTGACAGTCCGTAACGGACCGGTTGCAGGTGTCCGGCGAGCCTGCGGTAAATCCAGTCGGGGCCGAGTAGTTGCCCGCGTCATCATCCAACCAACAGCCGAGCCCCTTGTAGTGCCACTGACAGCGGCGGTCCGCATAGGTTCGGCGGGGGAGCGTCGTGTTCAGAAGGTCCATCTTCGAGGTCAGGACGAACGACACGGACTCCGCCGTTGCTGAGGCGGAATCGACGTAGAAGATGCTCTCGATGTAGGCGGTATAGTCTGCGAGCCCGTCACGGAAGACAAGCCGGACCGTGACCTTGTTCCCACGAAGCCCGTTGTTCTGCTCGAGATATGCCTGGATCAGGAGGCTCACGTTCGCGACGGATACAGTCAGTTGATCGACTTCGCCATCCAGGTTTGAACTGATTCCCCCATGCGTTATCGGGAAGGCCGTGTAGGTCTGTGCCGTGCTGGTATCCTTGAAATAGGCCACGTCAGCGGCATCCTCAGCGAGGAAGAGATCATTCGCGGGGGTATCGTCAATCTGGATCCGATAGAGCCAGATCGGGGCGTTCGTGGCCGCGTTTTTCGCTTCGAGGAAGGCATCTGGCAGATTAGGGAATGGCATTAAATCACCCGCACGAACGCGAATTTGACGCTGTACACCCCGGCAGCGTATGAGGTCTGGAGATTGCCGTTGAACCTGACGGTGTAGGCTGTGTCATCGAAGGGGCTGGTGAAGGTGAATGTTTCCTCCATCCCGCCGCGAGCCTCATAAAAGGCCCTGTAGGCCTGCATCTGCGTTTTCGTCAGGTTGGTTGATTCGAGGGTGAAGCCCAACAGGTTCTGCTCATGGCGGGCGCGTCTCTGTTCTGCACCATTCTCGAACGCAGATACCAGCACGGCGCGGGAAAACGTCTCTTCGCAGGAGAGATAGTCGAGAGTAAATGAGGCGAGCGGCATCGGGTTCTATCCTCTCCGAACCATCTGGCGGGTCCGGCCATTGTTGAGAGAGTCGGTGTCTATGATGTTGACGATCGTGTTCTTTCCCGCGGTCGATTGCATCGCGCGGGCGATGGCTTCATGGGTGATGAGATTGTAGACCGTGAGATTCCCGCTACCGCCGCTTTCCGCTGCCGTCGTTTCCGTCCGGGTCTTGACTGATTCCCCCTGGTGGAGCCGATACATACCAGTCTCGGGCACGTAGTCAGTGCCCTCCAGGTAAGAGGGGCGGGCCGACATAATAGCGGCGGTTCCTGCCGCACCAGCGACGGCGGCGATGACGAGTCCCTTCCAACCAAACTTCGCATTGGAGGCGAACATGCCCGCGATAAACTCCCATATCTTCAGAGCAACTTTCTTGGCGGAGTCCGCCCAGGCCATAATCAAGGATCGTTCCCCGACTTGCCGCTCGAAGAGCAGCTCCTTCAGTTTTATGGCCTTCTTCGCGGCGAACTCCCATACCGCAATCGCAATGCTGTTCTTGCCGGAGGATTGGTATAGAGCAGATTTTGCATTCTCCCCCATAGCGACCAGCATCACCTCTGACGTGACCATGTTCGCGACGGTTGATACCAGTTGGCGGGCCAGTCCTTTGACGATGTCCCGCATGACATCCCGCCACCCCTTGGTTTGCATGATGGCGTCCGTCAGGTTGTCCGACCAGGACCGCTGGAACGATACGGCCAGATCCCCGAGCGTGGCCTTGACCTCGGCAACCGTCCGAATAGTCTGCGCCCGGAGTTGCTCGAACATGCTGGCGAAGGGGCTTTCTACAACCCCGCCAGCGGATGTGCCCTCTGTGCCCTCTGTGCCCTTCCCAGAGCCCCCGGCTTCAAAAAGGCTGTCCGCTGGAGTCAGTTTCCCCGGAGCCTGTATTTTGGTCTGCCCCGCAGATGCCTGAGCCAGTTTTCCAGCCAATTCACTGAGTTCAGGAAATCGGGCTTTCATCCCGGCTGCGACCGTATCCCATGC
>JABMPG010000632.1 GCA_013203855.1 bacterium | reverse complement strand
CCCCTGCATGATCATCACCATCGAAGACCCCATCGAGTTCGTCCACCGACACAAGAGAGCCATCGTCAAACAACGCGAACTCCTCAGCGACACCCGCTCTTTCTCCCGCGCCCTGCGACAAGCCCTGAGGCAGGACCCCGACGTCATCACAGTCGGCGAGATGCGCGACCTGGAAACCATCCAGACCGCGCTGACCGCCGCTGAAACCGGCCATCTCGTCCTCGCCACCCTCCACACCCCCGACGTCACCCAGACCATCGATCGCGTCGTCGATGTCTTTCCCCCGCACCAACAGGAACAGGTCCGGCTCCAACTCGCCAATTCCATTCAGGCCATCGTCGCCCAACAACTTCTACCCATTCCCGGCGATCGCGGCCGGGTCGTCGCCTGCGAGATCTGCATCGCCACCCCCGCCGTGCGCCAAGTCATCCGATCGGGCAAGACCGAGCAGATCATGACCATCCTCCAGACCTCCACCGAGGGCGGCATGATCAGCATGGACAAGTCCTTGAAGAATCTCTATCAACAAGGCCTCATCAGCTACGACGACGCCCTGTCCAAGGCGAGGTATCCCGAAAATTTCGACCGGATCTGACCGCTGGGCGGTGATTTGGACATCAGAAGTGCTCAAGGAAAACCCCATGGCCATCTCGGTGATCGACCCTTTCTCCCCAGCCTTCGAACGGACTCGGACGATTCTCTTCCGTCCCTTCGACCTGGCCAAATGGCTCCTCCTCGGGTTCTGTGCTTTTCTGGCGCAGCTCACCCAGTCCCGGATTCAACCTCCTGTTTCGTTTTCCCACCGCGGGAGGATGAATTTCAGCGGCATGGAGAACTCGGTCCGTCACGCAACACGCGAGTTGGAAGGGTTCATGACCATCCCCATGCTGCTGGGCGGCTTCGCCCTCCTGCTCCTGGTTCTTGGCCTCCTTCTCTTGTTTCTCTGGTTCGGAAGCCGCGGACGCTTCATGTTCCTGCACTGCGTCGTTCAGAACCGGGCCGCCGTAGTCGAGCCCTGGCGACAGTTCCGGCCCCACGGCAACAGCCTGTTTCGCTTCCGCATCGTCCTCGTGCTGGCTTGTTCCGGGGTGATGCTTCTGATTGGGATCGCGGCGGTGGCCGTGATCATGTTCGGATCGGAATGGACCCTTCTGCTCGTGCTGGGGCTGGCCGTCCTCGCGCCGATCGCGCTCATTATGCTGTTCGCCTTCGCCTTGGTGGGCCTCGTGTTGCGGGATTTCATCGTGCCCATCATGTACCTGGGGGGGCTGCCCGTTCTCAAGGCCTTTCAGGTTTTCCTGCGAGAGATCCTGCCCGGCCGCCTCGGAGTCCTGGTCCTCTACTATCTCGTAAGAATTGGCATGGGATTCCTCTTCGGCTTCGCCATGGCCTTACTCACCTGCGTAACCTGCTGCATCGCCGCGCTTCCCTACATCAGCTCGGTCTTCTTCCTCCCCCTGACCGTCTTCGTCCAGTGCTATACCCTCCAATTCCTCCAGCAGTTCGGACCGGAATTTGTTTTCTTCCCCAAACTCGCTACGCCCGAAGGGCCTGAATCGCCCCAGGAGATTTGAGCCGCGATATGACCCCACCCGAAAGGACCACGCCATGCCCCGTTCGTCCCGCCTGATCCCGGCCCTCTTCCTCGCCAGCCTCCTCGCCGCCTGCGCCACCCTCCAAGTCCGGCCCCTTGAAGGCGCCTACCCCGTTGACCTGCCCCAGTCGGAGATTATTCGCGTCCTGACCCACGCCGGCCTCAACGCCGACCAGGCCCGCTCTGCCGCACGCCAAGTCGGCACAGCCCTTTCCCGTCAGGGCGCCGCCCAAGTGCTTCTCGAGAAAAATCGCCAGATCATCCTGACAGGCAACCCGCCCTATCTCCACATCCAGAGCGCCGACCAGGCCTGGATTTACAATCTCCAGAAGCACGAGTTCCGCTGAAACACCGCGCCCCTTCACTTCAAATATAACTCGAAACTCTGTCCATAGTGCCGACGCGTGTCCCGGTCGTACCAGATCCGGGACTCCCCCACCTGATTGAAGTCGCGAATAGTCCCCTGCCGCAGAAGGGCATCGATGTATTCGCCCCCCTTCGCCCCATGCACCCCCATCCACGAAACGTCCACCGTTACGCGGCTGCCTTGCACGTCGCGAATCTGCAAATCGACCTGCTGCAATCGGGCCACTTCGACCAACTTCCGCAATCGCGGATCGGATGAAGGAGTCTGTGCGGGCTGATCGGGGCCGGGCTGCGCAGCCGGCTCGGGCTCGACGCGCTCGGTCGGGAGCGGCGGCGGGGTGTAGACCGGCTCCTCCTGCGGCGCCATAAAAT
>JABMPG010000631.1 GCA_013203855.1 bacterium | reverse complement strand
CTCCTTGTGTTTCTCTCCACCTTCGCTAAGTGAAAGTAACACAGAGCTCCCGATGGAACTATGTTTTCCCGCCGCCGCCTTCTTCGCATCCGTGAAGGATCAAGGGCCGAACCGGAATCTGTTCTCTTTCCGCCGCGAGTCTGGCATATATGGGGCAGGAGGAAACATCATGTGTCACGCCCGGAAGTACCCTCGCTCATGGGAAAAGGTTGCTCGTCGCCTGGCTCTCGCATGTCTCGCCATCGGGCCGGCGATCCTTGCCGCCCAGTCGGCTGCTGAAACACGGTCGCCAATTCAACCCGAAGGGAGCCTTCTCGTGACCGAGAAGACAATTCATGTTAGAGATTTTGGCGCCATCCCCGGCGATGGGCAGGACGACGTGCCGGGGATTCAGGCCGCCTTCGACCACGCGGCCAGCGGGAACGCCACCCGGATCCTTTTCGACGCGGGAATCTACGAGTTGGACCAGCCCAAGTGGAACTGCCTGACGATCAAGGTTACGGATGGCCTGACCCTGGAGGGCGCCGTGGACGAGGGCGGAGAGCCTGCCACTCGACTGGTCAGACGCCATGACCTCCATGTTTCCAAGAGATATCCGCCAGCCATTCTCTACGTGGAACGGTGCGACCGATTCACGCTGCGCAACATCGCCTTCGACAACAGCCCCCGATTCACGTCCGCCGGAACCGTGATTGAAAAGAAAGGCGACACGATCACAGTCGAGATCCTGGAAGGGC
This sequence comes from bacterium, assembly GCA_013203855.1. GTDB lineage: Bacteria > Sumerlaeota > Sumerlaeia > UBA8349 > UBA8349 > JABMPG01. The sequence continues at coordinate 4,459 of JABMPG010000631.1, read as the reverse complement.
TGCCCGTGATCGAGAATGTGCAGCCTTTCTGCGCGAACCTCTGGGACCCTGAGACCCGCACGCTGAAGAAGGTTCCAAGCGTGACCTTTGGCGGAGACGTGGACAAGCACAAGGAGATGATCTGGAAAAGAGTCCCGGGCGATGACGGCCGACGCCTGAGCCTGACGGGAGATCACGTCGCCTCGAAGGTCGAAGTGGACGATCTCATGTCATGGCATTTTGGATACAACGGCGTCCAGGTCCAGATAAGCGATTGCCGGGATCTGCGTCTGTCGAATCTGCTGACCGTCAACACCATCGGCTTCGGCATGCAGACGGCGCACTGCACGAACATCGCCGCCGACCGGATCGTCTTCCGCCCCGAAGGCAACCAACTGGCCGTCGGCTCACGGGACGCCTGGAAGATGTACGCGGGCGGGGGAGAGATCCGGATCGAGGACACGCACTGCGAAGGCGTGCGCTGGGACGCACAGAACGTTCACGGCTCTTTTATGTGGGTGCGGAGCCGGGTGGACGAGACAACTTTCGTCGCACGGAAACGAGGCGGGACCTACTTTCCCATCGAGCCCGGATCGATCCTCGCCTTCTGGGACGGGCCCAACCCGGTCGAGCGTACGGTGGCCGCTTCCCAAGGAAAATCTATCCAAGGCAACGCCGAAGCGACTCTCACCCTCACTGAGCCCTTGCCTGATTTCGTAGCCGAGGAAACTCTGGTCTCCGTGTACGACTGGGATATCCCGTCGTACACGCTCCGGAACTGCACCTTCCGAAACATCGCGGGCTGCGCGAGCATCCTGCGAAACCGCCACGCCTTGTTCGACCGCTGCACCTACGAGCACATCATGTATCCCGCCATCCTGGTCGGCGCGTCGGTCAATGAAGGGGAAGGCACTTTCCCTCAGGACGTAACGATCCGAGACTGCGTTTTCCGCTCGAGCGGCTGGTCGGCCCGCCACGACGCGAAGGGCTGCGTGGGGATTCGCAATCTTCACGGGGCGAACGGGCTCTACATGGGCCGGATCGTTCTCACCGGAAATCGTTTCGAAGACAGCGACCTCGGCATCGACATCGGCGACGCCCGCGAAGTTGTCCTCGAGAACAACACGTTCAAAGACGTTACAACTCACTGGCAAGTGGATCCGGGTAGCGAAACGAATCTCGTCGTCCGATAGATCAGAGATCTCCGCCCGAGCGCGACTCGTTCGGTTTCAGTTCCGCTTCGAAAACCTTCCCGCCCTCGACCCGGGTCAAACGAAAAGTCGCAGGTTTCAACTCCGTCCCCACCAGCGCGGTCGGGTTCCCGTCCAGGTCCGTCACCACCCGGCCCGTGCCGGCGACTCGCAAAAGATTCTTCCCCCCGAGCGAAAGCACCGCTTCGCCCTGCTCGTGGCGTAATTCCGCCTGGCCTCGTTTTGTCTCGATGGAATAAGCGAATCGGGTCGCGCCCTCGGGCAGACGGACGTTCCACTCGAGCCGGTCCGTCTCGGCCCGGACGCCGTAGAGACGCGAAATATAGTCCACCGTGAGGCACAGGGTCGGCGAATAGTCGCGACAGCCCGAGATCTCCCCGTTCCAAGGGTTCATCTGCTGCCGGAACTCCTTCTGTCGGCCGATGGCTTCGAGCCAGCGTGTCATCATGTGAGCGAGCTCGGCGGGACGCCCATAGTGCTCGAACCATCGCGGGGCGCGCACTCCGGTCAGACCCTGGGCCGGGCCGCCCCAGCAGTTGTCCGGCAGATCGCGATTGAAAAGCGGATCGCTGAGCGCCACCGACGGCATCGGGTAAGGCGACCAGAAACCGTGGGGGCTGACGATGTGCCGCTCGAAAATGTTATCGAAAAGCAGCTGGTCGACGACGTGTTCGCAAAGGACGCGCGACAGAACGTCGCTCACGATCCGCTGGAAACGATTGTTGCGGTCCAGATCATAGAAACTGAGAGTCTCGGGATCGAAGAGATACGCGAGGATGGAACGCCGCGTCCTTTCGGCCTTTACCGTCCAGACCTCTGCCTCATCGGGCCGGCCCAGTTCGGCCGCCATTTTCGCCAGCGCCACCCGGCCGCCATAGTGCGTGGCCGACAAATCGGGCGCGAGCCACGGCACCGTGCCGACCGCCGGCATGTTCCGCGCGTCGTGCTCGGGACATGGCTTGGGCAGGCCCGGACAAAGCCGCGTGAACCGGCCGCTGTTGTCGTGGCCCGTGTCGTACTCGCAGAAGAGTTCGACCAGGTCGATCCCGCGCGAATCGCGATGCCCCGCCAACCAGCCGTCCCAGCGGGAACAGGCCGAATAGGCTTCCTCCAGGAATTTGCTTTCACCGGTCAACTCATAGAATTCCCAAGCGGTTTTCGCGATCGGAACCACCATCTGGATCTGGCTGAAGCCGACCTTGCCCCGGATGAACCAACAGGGGAAGGCGTCGTCTTCGCGCTGATAAAGAAAGAAGATGCGATGATTGGCCCGTGCAACGTCGACATCGAAAAAGCGGCCATAGACCAAACCGTTGAGCGGTCCCGACTCAAGCCAGACACCGGGATAGCCACCCCCGCCCTCGACGATCAGGGGCATGTCGAGCTGCTCCTCGCGCACGGGAAAGGGACGCTGCACATTGGCCCGGAGTTTGTCCACGGCGAGATTGTTCATTTCCTGCAAAACGGCGCTATCGGTCACCAGTTTCGGATATTGCATGGGTGGTCCTTCTGGAGGAGATGTCCAGCGCGCCTATCATAGGCGTCGTGCCGTGTGTGTCAACGACCACTGTGCACTTTCCGGAAAATCCGTCTGGCTTGATAGTTGCTTTTGATTTCTCAGAGAAACACAAGAAGGACCCGGCGGCGGACCCGATCCCAGGCATATCCCGAGCGATGAGAAGCGTAACTGCAAGAGCGTCAGATCTATTTCAGCCCGAGAGCGGAGGGCGGAGGAACGTCTTAGCCTTCGGCTTAGGTACCTTGAGAATAACATTTTCGTGGGATTATGCGCTCATGGCGACAAAACGGAAGGTTCCCGGAATCCCATCCTCTCGCCAGAAAAGAGGCGTGGGAACATGAGCCGATCGTCTGAAAAAGCGCCGGCTTCCCCTCGCGGCGACGATCCCTTCCGTTCCGCCATCGGCGCCGGCATCGCCTTTCGAGGCTTCGAAGGCGTCCTGCCTCTCATTGCCGAGGGCAGCGACCCCTCGGGATCGATCCGGCACTATATCTTGGGCCAGTTCGGGGAAGCGCTCATGGAGTCGGTGGCGACCGGCTTCGCCTCTACGTCAGGTGGCCCGGCGGATCTGGAACAGGAGATTGAACGCGCCCTCGAGCAAAACCATCCCGACCTCGTGGCGATTGTATCGGCGGAAGGCTCGGGAGAAACGGTCTCCGCAGCCCGGCGGCTGGTGAAAGGGATGAAAGACTCGGGTCATCCCGGAATGCTCGTCCTGCCGCCCTTGAGCACGGCCGGCGGCCTGATGGCGGGATTTCACCAGGCGACCCGCAGCGTCGTGCGTCACTTCGCCCGGGGCGAACGGGAGAACAGAAAGGGCCTCGTCATTTTCCCCGGGCTTCTGTCGCCCGCCGACCTGCGCCACCTCAAGGAGATCGTGCGTCTCTTCGGGCTTGACGTGACCTTCGTCCCGGACTACGCGGAAACCCTCGACGGCCGAGCGTTGACCGGGTATGAGATCCTGCCGGAAGGAGGAACGCCGCTACAGGTCCTTCGCGACCTGAGCATCTCGGCCGGCGCGATCTCCCTGACCCCGTCCGTCCCGTCCAAACTGCGGGCTGGCGCTTTTCTGCACCGGCGTTGGGGTGTTCCCGAACGGATAGTTGGCGTGCCGCTGGGTCTGGGCGAGATGGATCGATTCTTGAACGCACTGGAAGAGATGGGAGGCTGTGAGATTCCCGAACCGGTGGCCCGCCAGCGCGACCGGCTCGTGGAATCGTATGTGGACGCCCACGGCTATCTTTTTCAGAAGCGCGCCGTCCTCCATGCCGAAGAAGACCTGCTTATTTCCCTGACCCTCTTTCTCGCGGAGACCGGAGTCCTTCCCGTGGTCTGCGCGACCTTGGGCCGCAGCGGCCGTCTTGCCGAAAACCTCAAACGCCGTCTCCCCCCGACAACTCCCTTCCCGAGACTTCTTGAGGGGGTGACCTTTCCCGAAATCGAGGAAGTGGCGCGGCAGGTCCGCCCCGATTTTCTGATGGGCAACAGCGACGGTTACCCGTTGGCCCGGAGCCTGAACGTCCCGCTCGTCCGGGTTGGATTTCCCATTCACGACCGGATCGGGTCCCAGCGGACGCTGAGCGTCGGATACCGGGGCACGCATCAGGTTTTCGACGCCATCGTCAACGAGATTCTACGTCGCCACCAGGATGAAGCGCCGGTGGGTTACAGTCATCTGTAGGAGGCCGAATGAGGCTGCACTATCTCCAGCATGAGACCTTCGAAGACGCGGCCGAGATCGGCGCCTGGG
>JABMPG010000630.1 GCA_013203855.1 bacterium | reverse complement strand
TATCCTTGTTAGGCACGGCTTCGGGGCGGCCACGGCCTGGTGGAGGAGGACAACGCAGATGAAGCAAGTAATCCTCGGCAGGCGGCTTCCGTGGCAATCTGGGCCTCAAATTCCGGCAAGTTTCGGGGATATTCCCTCATATGCCGAGATACTACATCTTGTATCTACATCAGTCAAGGAGATACCCCTTTTCGCCGATATCAACGGGGACGGGAATTCTGATCTGTTCGTAGGCGGGAAATGGGGCGGAATCCGGTTCTTCGTCAACGAGGATCTTCAACTTTGGGTTACGCCCCAGTCAAAAACCGTTGTCGCCGGAGGCCATCTAGACCTCGAAACAGCAGGCACATCGGGTACCGTCACCTGGCGCGTGTTAACCAATCGCTCGAGGTGCACTCTCGCACCTTCAGGTCCGGACGCTTCATACGACGCTGGGACCACGGTGGGTGTAACCGACGTTATCGAGGCTCGGGACTCGACTGGCGCCGTTGGCCGAGCCTATGTAAATGTGATTTCATCGTCGGCTCTTGGGGCTTCCGGCAAGGCCGTGGTTTTGGCGGGCCGCAAGCCGAACGATCCGCTTTGGGAGACGACGAACAACCTGAGCCACTTCATTTATCAGATGCTCCTGTTCCGGGGTTTCTCGAAAGAAAATGTTCGCTATCTGAATCCGGTGGTGAATCAGGACGTGGATGGGAATGGGTCGGCGGATGACATCTACGCCGCCTCGAGCCGCGCAGCTCTGGAAGAGGCTCTGACCACCTTCGCGGCGGGGAGCCCGCAGCTTTTCGTCTATCTTATCGACCACGGTCTGGCCGATGCAGAGACCGGGACGAACGGCAGCATCCGCTGCAACGAGACGGAGGTCGTTTACGCTTCGGAGGTCGCGGCCTACCTGGACGCCCTCCAGGAAACGGGCGGCGTGACGACAATCACTCTGGTCGTGGATTGCTGCCAGTCGGGGAGTTTTCTGCCGCCGTGCTCGGGCGCTCCGGCGGGGAAGGCCCGGGTGGTGGTCTGTTCCACGTCCTCTTTGCAGAAGGCCTTTTTCTCAAGACTCGGCCTGGTCTCCTTCACCAACAGCTTCGTCAGCGGTCTCTACTCCGGCCTGTCTGTCGGCGAGGCCTTCGACCTGGCGGCGGGCGCCATGAGCGGCTTCCCCCAGAAGGCCATTTTCGACGACGACGGCGATGGGATCTACAAGAAGGACTTAGACGGCGCCATCGCCCGCTCCCTCCGCGTCGGTCCGGCCTTCATCGCAGGAGCGGACCGGCCCCAGATCGGCACGATCTCGCCCAATCGGATGCTCAGCGGCGGCGGTACCGAAGGCACAATCTGGGCCGGCGATGTCTCGTCGGTCTATCCGGTTGAGCGTGTCTGGGCGGCGGTGGCCGCGCCCGGCTTCATCCCGGAGGCGCGCCTCGATCCGTCCGAGCCGGTTCTGAGCCTGCCCGAGATCGATCTCGACTGGAACGGGGCGAACCAGCGCCACGAAGTCACGACGAACACCTTCACCCAAATGGGTGCTTACGTTATCTACATTTACGCCCGCGACATCTGGGGCGGCGTTTCCTATCCGAAGATCACCTACATCAACCAGACCGAATCGGACGAGCGGTTCGGAATCGTCTGCGGCGACGGAGCCTACGACTCGAACTCCCCATGGGCCTGGAGCGACTATCTCGCGAATCAGGCCTGGCAAACCGCGAGAGCCCGCTGGTTCACCGACGACCGGATCGACTATCTGAGTTCCGCGCCGCGCCCCGAAGTGGACGCCTCACCCACTGAAACGAACCTGGACGCTACCATCATCGGCGCAACCGGGGTCGCGAAACTCACCCTCTACCTTGTGGGAAGCGGCAACGCTCTGGCTTTCGATCTCGACGGCGATGGCGCGGCGTCGGACCCCGACGACCTGACTCCCGCCAAACTCGACGGTTATCTGGACGCCCTCCAGAACAGCGGAGACACCCTCGTCCTGCTCTTTCTCGACTTCAACGACTCCGGCGCGTGGCTCAGCGCCCTCCAGCCTCCCGCGGGCAAGCAGCGCATCATCGTCACATCCTGCTCCGGCGGCGAGGCTTCCTGGTGCGAGGCGGGAGGCGCTCTCTCCTTCTCGTCCTTCTTCTTCAGCCGTCTCTTCAACGGCGTCACAGTTCTCGACGCCTACAACTGGACCCGCACGGCTCTCGCGGGCATCACGAACTACACGCAGTTCGCCCTGCTGGACGATGACGGCTCGGGCGACTGGAATCGGAGTCTCGACGGCGTCTTGGCCCGCCTGCACTATTTCGGCGCGGCCTTTGTCACCGGCGCCGAGACCCCCACTATCGGGAACTACGCCCGCGATGTGATGCTGACGAGCAACCAGGCCACCCTCTGGGCTTCGTCCGTCCACGCTCCCGCCGGAATCGAGTCGATCTTCGCCTACGTGATCCATTCCGGAGCGACGCCGACCGACGACCAGACCGTCCGCGTCGATCTCGCCTACAACGCCGCGAGCGACCGTTGGGAAGCCGTTTACTATAGCTTCGATCCGACCCGTCACCACACGATTGTCTATTTCGTCCAGGATCGCGACGGCCTTCTGTCCGATCCCTACGTGACCACCTTCGATCCCGAAGGCGAGGACGACATCTACGACCGCCTCTACAACGACGACACGAGCGCGACGCTCAACTTCATCTCGTCGGGGAACTGGTCCCAGGAGCACAATTTCTGGTCAGACGGCGACGAGGACTGGCTGGTCTTCAATGCGTCCTCGAACTCGGTTGTTCCCTACGAGATCTACGTTCGGAACCAGGGCGAGGACTGCGACGCGGCCATCTATCTCTATCACGAGTCCGACCTGACCAATCCGATCCTCGTCTGGGACAGTTGGGGCGCGGGAGGGCCGGATGAACTTGTCTCCTGGCACGCGAACAACGTTCACGGCACGATCTTCCTGCGGATCAAGCAGAGCGACTCTTCGTTCGGCCTGTCCGGCAGCCTAACCTCCTACACCCTTCAGGTGTTTGTCGGGGAAGGGCAGAACGCGGGCCTGGCCACCATCTCCGGCACCGCGACCACGATGGGTGTGAACGGCGGGGTGCTCCAGGCGGGCGACGGAACGGAGAAGAATCCACCATTCGATCCAATCTACCTCAAACCCCGCCTCTCCGTGCCCGCCGGGGCTCTGTCGGGGCCGACCGAGATCGGTCTGACCGATCCAGGTGACGTGGGCGATGATCCTTGGTACGCGCCTACGGTCGCCTGGTTGGCTGATCATCCCGGGAACGCCAGCATCGTGCAGTTTCTCACCCGCGAGACCCTCAACTTCCAGAAAGGCGCTGAACTCCGGCTCCAGTTCATCGACGACGGCCCGACCGAAAACGGCTTTACCGTCGACGACCTGCCGCCTGGCGTGAACGCCTCCGACATGCGGATTCATCACTGGACCGGTTCCGAATGGCAAGTCCTCCCCGAGCCCCAAGTTGTCATCGGCGACACGGTGCTGACCACGATCACAGCGCTGACTGGCGGCGGAACCGTGTACTACACGACAAGCGGCAGCGCCCTCAGTGGCCTCGACTATGCCGCGCTCCCGGGCGCTGTCACTTTCGACCCATCCGCCCCGGAAGCCTCCGTACCCGTTCTCGCACTTGCCGATCATCACCGCGAACAGCCGGAAACTCTCCACCTGACCCTCACCTCCTGCGACGGCGCCGATCTCGCGGGCTCAGGCACAGTCCACACGGTCACCATCGAAGACCCAGGCCAGTCCGCCGGCGCCAGCGGCCATTGGACGCTCTTCGAGTAGGCAGGCCAATTACCACCTGCGGAAGAACCGGGGTGCTCTCCCAACGAGCGACGGTCCCGATGACTTCCCGAACAAACCTCGAACACATGCGCGACGGGCTGCAAGGCGAAGAAAGAGGAGTGCCAAGGGGAACGTGAAGATAGAGGGAAGAAAGGGGATGACAAACGAAGCCAAGCAATTGTACAAGCGTACCCAGGAGCATGGGAGTCATATTCTCCACAAGATTTTGAGTCGTATCTGATCCGGCAGCAGAGCGGCAGAGACCCCGAGTCTCGGAACACTGACTGAGATGTTCCCGAGCGGTTCGGTGATTTCGGAGGTTCCTTCTTCGGGCCTGAGAACCTTCTTTTTCGAGTTCTATGTTCACAACCCAGACAGGATTCCCCGCAGTCGACTGTCCATCAAGCCCCAGCCAGATCATCCAGGAACTCCGACCCCGGATCGACGCCGGAGACCAGCAGACAGT
>JABMPG010000629.1 GCA_013203855.1 bacterium | reverse complement strand
GTCTTGAGAGGGGAGGCGGAACAGGACATGGGGCATGAGCACCTATCGGGAGAGATTTGACACCGAAGGCACTGTAATGTCAAGCACTGCAACTTGTCTCGTTTTTATTTCTAGACTTTGAGAAGTTCCTGCCCGATCGGGCCTTCTCCCCGGAATCGCCTTGACAACGATGAACCACTGCGCCAACATGCGTTTCATAGCGTGTTTTGCCTTCGCGTCACGTACATCCAACTGAAGGAGCACTGTCATGTCTCAACGTTTTTGCCTGGGATTGTGTCTGCTGCTAGCCGCGTTTGTGTCAGGCGCCCCCCGAACCGGACTTGCTCAGGACGATAAAGCGACGATTCTCTATCTTCCGACCGCGGAGTTTCAGTTCGAGGGGGGGTGGCAGAGCGAGGGCGCTTACTTGAAGGCCGACCCTCATGGGACGACCGAGACTGTTCAGGATGCGCTGACGCTGATTGATATTCCTGTAACGGATTCCTACCAGGTCTGGGCCTGGGCGCGGGACTACGCCACCAATCAACAGGGAACACGTCGTTTCAAATTGGGCGTGGATGGGCGCCTGACCGAAAAGGAAGCCGGAGCCCACGGACAGGAGGGGTTCCGCTGGGAACTGCTCGACGAGATGCCCATCGAAGCGGGCCCCCATGCGATCAGGCTTCACGATACGACCGCGTTCTTTGGCCGGGTCCAGGGCGTCGTGCTGAGCTCGAGATCACTGGAACCGGCGTGGTTTACGGAGGAGAACCTTGCGTCGCATCACGCCGAACCCCGCCCGATGCTGCCCGATTGCTTTGCCGGGGAAGCCGTCAAGACCCTTCCCGGTCTGACACGGGAAACGGCCCGGCTGGAGAATGACGGCCTTCGCGTGCTGTTCATCGAGCAGCGCCAGGATGACAAGAAACCGCTGATTTCGGCCCGGCTCGAAATCCAAACGCCAAAGGGATGGCTGAGCCGTCCGCTAGAGCAGAACCTGTTCATGCAGTACACGCCGGAAGTCGAAGTCACTTTTGCCTGGTTCCCCCACTGGTCCACCGCAGGGAACCCGCTTCGGCTCGAAACGGCGGCAGGCGCGTACGAGGTCGATTCCTTCGGGAATCCCTTCTTGGTTGGCAATCCTCAGAGACTGACGCCGCGCTCGGCCCGCAAACTAGCGGATAACAAGGTGGAGACGATTTACGAGCTGCCGTCCGGAAAACAAGCCAAAGGACTCTGGCGGCTCGACCCCGCGAAACACGATATCCGCTTCAGTCTGGAGTACGAGGCCGATAAGGACGGGTTCTACTCGGTGGGCATGGCGGCATTTCAGGAATGGCGGCGTGAGGATGTCGCTTTTCTGGAGATGCCGCCCCTGTACCAGTTCCAGCGCTTCCCCGCGAGACCGGTCCTCGTGACCAGTTCGCTCATGCCTCACCCGATGGCACTTTTCGAGATCGGACAGGACGGCCAACCGTTCTCTCTGGCCCTGGTGGCCGAGCCCGATCGGTTGCCCTTTCGCTGGTCCAATGCGCGCAATCCGATCTATGGCTTCACCCCCGTCAACTGGCGGAGCGAGCCACAGCCCTGCATTTTCTCGCCGGTTCTGGGACTGGTCGATTCTGAATGGAAGAGCGGCGAAACCCATTCAGTTGCCTGGCGACTGCTCGCCTTCCCGGGCAAGTGGACGGATGCTCTTGAGTACGTTTCCGAGAACATCATGGAGGTGAAGGACTACCGTCGACCAGTCAACGCCTCTCTGACCGGAGCCGCCCTGAATATCTTCGACCTCTTGCGCAACCGCACGGCTTGTGGCTGGGACGATGAGCTCAAGGGTTTCTATGATATCGAGTCCCAGAACATGGTCAAACAGGCCTCTCCTCTGACGCTGCTCTCGGCGGCCGTGCTGATGCGAGATGAGGAATTCTACGCGAATCGCGCCCTTCCCAGCATCGAGTTCGTTGCAAGCCGCGCCGTCAGCCACATCTATCGCGGAGGCAAGGACCGCACGGGCAGTCCCGTGGGAAACCAGCTCCACGTTCCCGGGTACGCCTATGACGCCGCATTCTGGCAGGGGGCCTGGTCCCTCTTGGGACGGCACAACCCCTGGATGGCCGAGTTCATCACCCCGGGAACGCCCGCTTTTCAGCAGTCCCTGCCCGGGAAGACGAGTGACATGCCGAGCTGGGCGACCCGGTTGGGGGCTTACCGCTTCGATCAGAATCCGGAAACCCTTCAGGAGGTACTGAAAGAGGCGGACGAGTTCCTGGAAACGCGCGTCTACGGGCCTCAGACGCAAGATCTCGGGCTCATGCCCTTCTACAACGTCTCCTTCTACCCCTACTGGTGGGACCTGGTAGAACTCTACGAGATCACGGGCGAGAAGAAGTATCTCGCGGCGGCGGAAGAGGGGGCCTTCCACACAATCGCGGGGCTCTGGTCCCATCCTCGGGTTCCTTCCGGCGAGATCGTTATTCACGATCCGGAAGAGCTGAAGCCCTTCGCCGAGTCCCATCCCATTGATTTCTACCGGGGCGGCGAACTCATCGAGAGACAGGATCCGATGGAGTTTCTGCATCCCAAACGGATTGACGCGTGGAAAGTCGCGCAGGTCGGGCTCGGGCTCGAGCAGCCGATCACGCAGATGTTCGACCTGAACTACATCAACAATATCCGCATGGCTGTCTGGGCGCCTCACCTCTTGCGGGTCTATCGCTATACTGGGCGGGATATTTACCGGACCTATGCGAGGAACTCCGTCATCGGCCGCTTTTCCAACTACCCCGGCTACGGCATCGGTCTCTACTCTGACCTCTACCTCGCCCCGGACTATCCCTATGCCGACGCCGTGTATGTAGGCGGGCTGTACTATCACCACATCGCTCCCCACCTCGCCTTCACGCTCGACTATCTCTTCGCCGATGCGCTTGTCCGCTCGGGAGGCAAAATCCATTTTCCCCACGTGATCCAGAAAAACTACGTCTGGTTCCACAGCCGGCTCTACGGGGTCCAATCCGGAGAGGTCTTCGGGAGCAAAGGTGCCGTTCCGTGGCTTGAACGGGGATTAGTCGAACTCGACACGATCGATGCGGACTGGCTGGCAGCCCGCGGAAAAGACCGGTTCTACCTGATGCTCATGAACCAGTTGAAAGAGCCCCTTCAGGTGAACGCCATACTGGACGCGGAAAAGATTGGACTTGCCGCTGGCGGCGAGGCTCTCGCCTACGAAAACGATCAGGAAACGGCCCGGAAACTGGCCAGCACCCCGGACATGTCCCGCCAGACCTTGACACTGCCCGCCATGGGCATGGTCACACTCTCGCTTCCCGCGACTGAGAGGGAAGTCTATCCTGCGGCTCCCGCTCTCGAAACCGGCCATCTCGTCCAGGACCTGCCTGCTCCCTGGAATAAGGTCCACGCCTTCCGGATCCGAGGCCCCTTCGCCAAGGACGCGCTCTACGTCGTCGTGGAAAACCAGCCAGTGTCCGAAGGTCGTGTCGAACTGCGGATTCGTGACGGTCAGGAGATGCTTCTCCAGCGGGCAGAATTCCCCTACGAGTTCTCAGTTTATCCCATCGACATGGACCGGACCCTCAATCTTGAGGTGCGTTGCGCAGTAGGATTGGAGGAAGGCCCGACCGCTTCGTTCACGCTGCGGGGGACAAAGGCAGCGGGCGATTAAGTCTGGGACCAGCGCCTCGCCCGTCCAGGCACGGCCCGGGGGTACCCGGCAGATCTACTTAGGACTCTTTTACGTAATACTCCGCCCTTGCGGGCGTGAGACCATAGTTGTATCGTTTGCTGTCATCATAGGGAACAGATTCACCGGCGAGGCGGGAGTCTTCCACATCTGGGCTTCTCGGTCATCCCTAACCAAAGCAGGTCTATCTCTATCAAGGAGGATGGCGAAATGTCTGCAATCAGGCTGTCGAAAAAGTCGTGGGTGGTTGGAGCATTGGTGCTGGCGGTGGCGGTCGTCGCCTTCGCTGCGCCGAAATTCGAGATCGTTCCTATTTCTGAGACGCCCTATCGGCTGCTCAGTGTAGAACGCACCTACCTTCCCTGCGCGGACGTAACCGTGTTTTGCTATAAGGGCTATGTCTGCGACGATCCGGCGATCAGCTACTTCATCGTCGGTCTTTCCCCGTGTGCGATCAAGAGCCTTGTCCAGTATGTGCCGGGCGGCGTCGAAATCGGGTATGACAAGAAAACAGGCATTACGGGCATCAAGTGGGAAACCTCCGTTGAGCCTGGCGAAACCGCGACCTTCTGCTTCGCCCTGAAGGGCGACTGGAGCCTGGGTCGTGTTCCCGTCGGCGTCAAGGGCGGCCTGCTCATCGCCGTAGAAACGGCGGATGGCCCCGGTGAACTGAACTAGGTGGTGAACGGGAACTGATTTCCCCTCGCCGTCGCCAAGTGAGAAAACACCCCTCAGATGAAAGGGCGCGCCGAGTTCCGGCGCGTCCTTTTCGTATCCTCAAACCCGACTCAAAACACCCGACCTTATTCGCCCTTCAACGCCTCCAGAACCAGAGGCAGATAGGTATAGCCTGGGCCGCCCTGCATCGTCACCGCCACACCCGCCGCCTCAATCACCTCCGCCCGGCTCGCTCCCGCATCCAGGCACCCCTTCACATGGAGATTGATGCACGGGACGCACCGCAGGGCTATACTGATTCCCAGTGCGATGAGTTCTTTCTCTTTCAGCGACAGTTCGCCCTCCTCCTTCATGATCTGCTGATACATGCTCCCGAAGGCCCGCACAATTCCCGGCGCTTCCTTCTTCATCTTCTGCTGATCGCCCCGAATGTTTTCATAAAACTCCTTCGCGCTGTTTCCCATCTTGATGTCCTTTGCGCTCCGGTGTGGACCAGCGTGCTCGCCGATCATCCTTCCAGCCCCGACCTTTCAACGGCGAACCTGGAACCTTATCCCATCGCAATCGTATGGGCAAAATTCGGCCGCTTGAACAAATACTGAAACGTGTCCCCCACCGCCGGATGATAGAGAAATGTCTGATTGAAATTCGAATGATGGACAAAATACTTCTCCACCAGACTCACCGCCAGCGCCGGATTCCCCTCTCCGATCGCCTCCAGCCCCGTCGCGTAGTACTGAATCATCCCGTATGTCAGCAGAAAGTAACAGTACCCCCAGAACAGATCCGTATGCAGAATCAGATCCTTGCGGAAGATCCCGTGCCGGAAATATCGCTCCAGCAGAACCTGCGTCTCTGCCGCGGCCAGAGCCTCATTGGACGGATGAAACAACCGGTACGGCACCCGCTTGTCCAACGGCTCCATGCGCAGCGAACCCCACCGCGCCCAGTGCCGGATATTCTCCACAAATATCCGCCCGATCGTGGTCAGGCGCCACTGTCGCGGCCGTAACGAATTCCGGAACGAAAGAAACGTTCCCAGAATCATCCGTTTCAGAACCGGGTGAGCCACCGGCTTCCCGGCCAGTTCGAAGGCCCGCTCGAAGCCGTCCGCCCGCGTCTTCTCGACGAAAAAACTGATCACCTCCGACACCGGCTGCGGCGTTGTCTCCACCGCTGCCACCTGCAACATCCGCCGCAGCATCCCCAGCCACGCATGGCCCGCTACCAGACGCTCCGCGAAAGGCCGGTCGCGGCGCGAGAGAATCTCGTCGAGCGCCCCCTCCAAAGCCAGGTAATCCTCCCACGTCAGGGGCGTCTTCTCGTCCAGGCGCACGGGCAGTCGAACCTGCTGATGCTCCGGTTCGTGATCGTAAATCCAGACCGCCTCTTCCCGCGACTCCGCCACCGGCGGACCGATCTCGTTGAGGACGCTCACGCAACCGAAGGAAAAACCCACGTACACCCCGTCCGGAGCCTCCACGAAACGAAAAGGAAAACGCTGGCACACATGCGGCTTGATCTCGAACCCATACTTCGCGTGAAGCCGGCACCCCCCGCTCTCCGGATCCAGAAAGCTGCACGCGTCGCCCACCCGCTTGAAAAGCAAATGCCGCGCCTTCCGCCCCGGCCTGCGGAACGGCGTGTCCTCCCGCGCTGACAAACTGGAACAAGACTTCCAGTCCACGGCCAGGACTCGCTCGGCCGCCTCGGACTCCACTCGGATTTCCCATGTGTCCCGACAGCACGAAGCATCCATCTGACATTCATATCGAATGCCTTCGGGAAAATGAAGAACAGCGGGACTCTGTGCCTTAGACGCCATAAATCCACCCTCGGCCCTATAGCAGGACTTCCTTCAGTCTACCGGTGACAGGCCATGCGCTCAACCCCGAAAGGTGTGGCTTTCGAAAGTACGGGACCGCCGCCCTCCCGAGAGATGGGCTGGGCGGCCCCAAAAGTCATCAGAAAACCAGAAAAGATTCCGGGCCTTTTTTCAGCTTCTGAAAATACTTCCTGTTTTGAAACCTTTTCTGCCGCTAGACGTGAAAAATCTTGAGGACCGGTCCCCGTTCCAGTATAGTCTCCTTTATTCTAACGTTCGGCCAAAAGGCCCGACGTCCAGCAAGGCGGAAAGGAAACGCTTCCTGCATGCGGTCCATTGCCACGGCTGACATGTACGAGCCGCACGGGGAGATCGCCACTCGCCTCTGGTTTCTCCTGCCCCTGCGACTCTACGTCGGATTTTACTTCCTTCTCGCCGCCATCCAAAAGGTCCAGCTCGGCTTCCTCTCCCGTCCGATCATTATAATTGAGCAACTCAATCCCGTTATCCTCGGTGTCGGCTACTCTCACGCCCTTTACCGCGCCTTCTACGAAAACTGGATCGTCTCCCACGCCGCCCTGTTCGTCTTTCTGGTTGTCTTTGGCGAACTCCTCGTCGGCCTGGGTCTGTTTACCGGCACCCTCACCCGGCTCGCCTGTTTCGTTGGCATTTTCATGGTAATTAACTTCCACCTTGCCTTCGACCTCTCTGTCTGGGCCGGGGCCCATAACACGACCTCTTTTGCAGTCATCATGCTAACCCTGTGGATGGCCGCTGCCGGGCGGTCCTACGGAATCGACCACTATCTCCGCGGCGCCATCCCCCGCTGGCTCGGATAGCGGAGCGCCCATCAGAACGGCATATTGAACCAAACCAACCCCAGGGGCCCCAATCCCCGGAAAGCGCATAAATCATGTGTGGCATTGTCGGAGCAATTTCGAAACGTGACATATCCGGCCTTCTCCTCGAAGGTCTCAAACGCTTGGAGTATCGCGGATACGATTCCGCTGGAATCGCGGTTGTCCGAGACGGCGAATTCCGGTATCACAAATGCGTAGGCCGGGTCAGCGAACTCGAGCCTTTCGTCGACAGCGGCGAGGCCGCCAGCACCATCGGCATTGCTCACACCAGCTGGGCGACCCATGGCCAGCCCAGCATCGTCAATGCTCACCCCCACTTCGACGAAAACATGCGCATCTCGCTGGTGCACAATGGCATCATCGAAAACTACGCCGCCATCAAAGAACTGATGATCAAAAAGGGGCGCAAGGTCGTCAGCGACACCGACTCCGAGCTGATCGCCCACCTTATCGCCGAATTCATGAACGGCAACCTCATCGCCGCTATCCAGCAGGCCCTCGAACACCTCCAAGGCACCTTCGGCCTCCTGATCCTCTCACGCGACGATCCCAACCGTCTTATCGCCGTTCGCAACGGCAGCCCCGTCGTCCTCGGAATCGGCGATGACGAATACTTTGTTGCTTCCGACGTGTCCGCCTTCGCCCACCACACCCGCCAGGTCGTCTATCTGCGCGATGGCGAAATGGCCGAGATCACGCCGACCGGCTACCGGACCATGACTTTTGCAGATGTCACCACCGTCCGCGAATCCGATGAGGTCACCTGGGAAATCGACGTGATCGAAAAGGGCGGCTACGACCACTTCATGCTCAAGGAAATCTTCGAGCAGCCAACCGC
>JABMPG010000628.1 GCA_013203855.1 bacterium | reverse complement strand
GAACAGGACTGGGCTTGTCCAGCCCGCGTTGCGGCAGAACTCGTCCTTCAGGCGCTGCTCGGGAGCCAGGAAATCCGTCCCGTTGCAGAGGGAAACGAGGACGCCACGGTCGCCGAAGCAGACCAGGTCGGCGAGGTCGTCGCCGTTGACGCTGGCCGCCATGCGCGGATGCAGGGCCACCTGCCAGGCCATGCCGGCGCTGAAATCGCCCTGCCAGCCCTGCGGCGTAAGATAGGCGTCGCCGCGGCCATCGGCGTTCGTGTCCTCGCACAGACAGATCGCAACCTTGCGCTGCCCGATGCCGACGATGTCGAGAAAGCCGTCACCGTTAAGGTCCGCGAAAAGCCGCACGTGCTGGCTTGACGTCCACCCATCGCCGCCGTGCCAGCCGTTGAACCACACCGACGCGGGCTGGAAGGTGCCGTCCCCGTTGTTGAGCGCCACCGTCACGCCCTCCGGACCGAAACCAGCGATGTCCATCGCGCCGTCCCCGTCGATATCCTCGATGAAGCGGGGATGTTCCATGTACTGACCCGGGTATTCCTGGGCGAGGCAGAACTGCTCTTCGGCGGTCCAGATCTCGTGCAGGTGAAAGTCCGCCGTCTCCTCGCGGACGCGCCAGCCGTCCCGATAGCCGAAGCCGCTCACACGCATCTCGGGCGCGGTGAAGGCCGACCCCGTCGACTCGCCGATGAAGACCCCCTTGTCGCCGAACCCAATGATGTCCGCCTTGCCGTCGCCTGTGACATCCTCGGCGAAGCGGGGATTCTTCTCGACACGCCACGCGCTGGCGTAGGTCATGAGCCGGTCCCAAAACCCCGCATGTTCAAATGCGCTGCCGGTCGAGGTCGCTACCTGCACTCCGTTGTCGCCGAAGGCTACGATATCTTCGCGACCGTCGCCCTTCACATCGGCCAGCGCACGAATATGCCGGTCCATGCGATAGCCGCTGCCATAGCCGTATCCCTCGATCCACCGCAACTGCGTGTCCAGAATCGTGGCCGACTCCTGGGCCGAGAAGGCGCTCGCGTTCTGCGCCGCCGATTTGTCCCGGGCTTGGACGGCGTAGGCATAGGCCGTCCCGGTCGCGAGCCCGCCGTCGACATAGATCCGACTGTTCTGCCAGTCGCTGCTGTGCCCGCCGGCCGTATAGGACTCAAACCGGTACTCGACGCCGCTCGGGTCAACGGCCGTCGAGGCAATCATCTGGATCGTGCCGGCGCCGATAATGTGAGGCGGGGCGGACCAGGCCATGGGGTCGGGCGCGGGAGCTGTCTCGTCCTCCACCACGATCACGTACTCGTGCCAGACATCGTCGGTGTTCCCCGCGTTGTCCATAGCCCACGCGTATAGAGTCTCGTTCTGGCCGGTGGAATCGACCGCCTCAAGATAGTCCACGTCCGGGTGCTGGGGACTCAGGAGTTCCTGGACCGTGCCGTTGGCGCCCCAACGGTAACGCAAACGATGCACGCCAGACTGGTCCGACGCGCGGATATGAACAATGGTGCGGCCCTCGTTTCTTGTTTCCAGTACTTCGATGACCGGATTATCCACAACCGAGGACCGGGTCAGATAGGTGCTGCTTCCCCCTTCGCCGCCACGCTGGACCACGGGCGCGAGACCCTTGTTCGGGTTCTCATTGAGGAGTTGCTCCCAATAGAAGAGCGTGTTGTGCTCGTCGGTGTAATCGCTGTCGCTGATGTCGTGATGCTTCCCCTCGCGCCCCCATACCCAGAAGCCGTTAGCCTCAAAGCAGTACTCGACCAGACCGTCGCAACGCAGCTTCTCGATCTCGTTCGGAGAGACCGTGTCCCCCACGCCCGAATCGAGAACCAGACAGTCGAACCCGAGAACGGGATAGGCCGGATCGAGGGCATCCATCTGGATCGCGGTCTGGATGATCGCCTTGCGTTCGGCAAAAGTATCGGCGACGTGGGCAGTGTCGCTGTTCTTCGACTGATAGGCCCCAATGTAGTCATTCTGGCGCATGTGAGAGAAGTCGGTCTCGTGAATTCCTCCTGTCGAGACCTCGAGAATCGTGTGATCGTCGTCGTCCTCCATACCGGCATAGATGGCGGCATGGCCCATCCACTCCAGCCCGGAAGGCCACCAGTCCTCGCCCAACTCGCGATAGAGCGCGTCGCCATACTCCTGGGCGTCCTCGTTGCCAAGCGTCGCCTTGGGCGTTTGCCGGGAGGGAAGTTCGACGACCGAAGCCGCTTCGCTCAGAGAAGCGAGATCATCCAGAACCGGCTGACAAATGTCAGGGATCGAACGAGATAGGCTTCGAACCAGGTAAAGAACCCGGGCAGCCTCAAGGGGTGTCAGGCAGGCGGACTGAAGCCTCAGGAGCGCCAGATACAGCCCCTGGTCGGACAGCGTCTCCCCCCGCGCTTCGAGAACGCGTAACAGAATTCGCCGGAAGGAATCAGCTCGATAGCCCTGGACATAATCGAGTGCCTCCAGGGCCAGATGCAGGTCGCGCGCGTCGCTTCCCGCGAGGGCCGCGTCGATCCACCGCGCGTATTCCCAGACCGCCGCGCCTACCCGCGCCCGCTGGCCCTTCATCCTCGCGCCATTCCGCAGGAGAGCATCCAGCGCCGCCCGGGACTCACAATACCCCAGCACACTCGCGGCCGTCGCGAAGATCTGCGGATCGTCGGTTACACACATGAGACGACTGGCGGCCTCCCCGGCTATCGAGGGGTCGGCCCGCAGAAGCCCCACCAGGGCGGCCCTCCGCACGGCCGAGGCCTGCGCGCTTTCCGCCAGAACCTGAAGCCGCATCGCCGAATCCACCGTCCCCAGAGCACCCGCGCTTCGGGCGGCCGCTTTTCGCAATTCCACATCTTCCAAGGCCGACTCCGCCGTATCGAGAAGGACCGCCGAAAGCCGGGCCTTCTCCGGTTCCAGATCGCCGACGAAATCGAGTTCCCCGTTGGACGCGTCCACCAAGACGTGCACCGCGGTCTCCAGCGCGATCTGCCGCTCCAAAGCGCTCAGGCGGGCGTCCGCGCCCCGGCGAACGGCCTGATCGTAGAGGTCGCGCGCAGCGGTCGCGGAGAGATTTGCGCGGGCATGATCCAAAGCCGTCAGAACGAGAGCCTCCCGGCTGAGGCCTGATGGATCGGAGAGAACCTGCGCATCGAGCCCCAGCGCCTCTTCCTCCGCCAACGCCAGACAATCCAGCAGTCCCTCGGCGCCCGCGGATCCCGACCGGGCCTTCTCCACCAGCGTCGACAGAGAACGCACGTCATCGGCCGAACCCAGGGATAACGCGGCTGGATCAGCCCCGACACATCGCCCCTCGCTCGAAACGGCAAGCAAACCTATGGCAATAGACAACGCCAGACCGGCCCGCAAACCCCGGACAGACCCGCAAAACTGGCGATACCCCCGCATCACACGCATGAGAACACCTCCGAGAGAAATTGAAAACACTCCAACCTGCCCCAGAATATAGCCGTTTCAAACCTTATGTCAACCAAGGCCGACGCGGAATGCAGCCAGTCCGAGATGCTGGACGCCAAGCCGGCAAAGAAGTGGAGTGCGTCTCACGGCGCATGTTGAGCGGTACACCGGTGCCGGTGGCGGAAGTCGCTCGGGGTCATGCCCATCGTCTTCCGAAATTGGCGTGAAAAATAGTTGCTGTCTCCGAAGCCTACCCGGAAGGCGATCTCCGTCACGGAAAGATCCGTCCCCTGCAATAGCACTTGCGCTCTCGACAGGCGCAATCCGATCAGGTAATCGATCGGCGACCGCCCCAGCATCTGTCGAAAGTTTCGCGTCAACGAGGTCTGCGACATGTGTGCCACACGCGCCAGACCGACAACGGTCATCGGCTCGGGCAGATGCCGTTCCATGTAGCCCAACACCTCGCTCAACTGTGCCAACGGACGCTGTGGCGGCGCCTCCAACTCGGAGTAACAGCGCGACAAGTGCCCGATCAGTCGCATCATCTGGGCGATCGCCACGAACCCATAACCTCGCTGCGCTTGCACAAGCTCCGCCTCAAGGCGCGCTACCAGTTCGACTGCACGCGCCAACTGCTCCACTCCGAGCCGCAAACGGCTGCGGAACTTCTTCTGCGGCATCTGGGGCTCAAGCGTAAAAAGCGCATGATAACCCGGCAAACTGCCCACGTCCGCCAGCGGAAATCCGAGTGTGGCTGGATCGTACAGGATGTTAACCAGCGACAACCGATCCGTCTCCGGATAGCCATGCGCCGTGTCTCCCAACACGACGAAAACATCGCCTGACATCAGAGGATACTTTTCCTCCCCCACGGCATGCCACCCCTGCCCGCCCAGCACAAGCACAAGTTCGTGAAACGTATGGCGATGCTGTTTCACAGCCGGGCCCAGAGAAAGATGCCGACAGACCGCAAGGGGGAATCCCCCGGCCCCGAAAACCGTCGCATGTTCGTACTGAAGTGCCGTAGCCATGTCCAACCTTCTACCAAGCCATTCGCGAGAAAGAACATCACAAGATAACTTTGGCGTGATTGTGCTATGTTCTGGTCAGATAGTCAAGGTTCGGGTGAGTCGGTGCGGGTAGCCTGCCTGTGTTGAACCTGCAACAGTCTGCATATTGTTGACGGGGAAGAGATCGAATAAAGGGAATCCCGGTTCGAAAGGACGCAAAATGGAGAAAACGCAGAGAGAGAATATGACAGACCTTGACCGCTTTACCGCCTGCATGGATTACCGGGAGACCGACCGACGGCCCAACCACGAACTCGGCGTGTGGGGCCAGACCCGGCTGCGGTGGGAGCATGAAGCACCGGAGACGGTGAAGGATCTCACATGGTCGTGGTTCGACGGCGAAGAAGCCCTCGGCTTCGACCGCCAGGAATACATCGACGTCAACTTCGGATTCCTGCCGCCGTTCCAGCACACCGTCCACGAACAGACCGACGAGACCATGCTCTTCACCGACGCCAAAGGGATGCTGCGCCGGGCCTACAAGGGCGGTATGGCCTACGGCACCCACCTCTCCATGGACCAGTTCATCAAATTCCCTGTCGAGACCCCGGAAGATTTTCAGGCGATCAAGAAACGCCTCATCGCCGCCCTGCCGACCCGATACCCGGCGGACTTGGACGAGAAAATCGCGCGCTGGAAGAAGCGGGACTACCCGCTGACCCTCGGGCGGAACTGCGCCGCGAACGGCTTCTACTGGCGCGCCCGAGAATTCATGGGGACCGAGAATCTCTCCCTCGCCTGGTACGAAAACCCCAGTATGATGCACGAGATGATGGAGTTCTACGCCGACTTCATCATCGAGACGGCACGGCCGATCCTCGAGAAGATCGAGGTGGACTGTTTCGTGCTCAATGAAGATATGGCGATGAAGGGCGGCCCGCTGCTGGGGCCTGAAGTCTACCGCGAGTTCATCCTGCCCCACATGAAACGCCTGGTCGAGTTCTTCCGGAGCCACGGCACACGCTACATCGCGGTCGACTCCGATGGCGACCCGACCTGCCTGATCCCGCTCCTCCTCGACGCGGGCGTCGACACCGTCTGGCCCATCGAACGCGCCGCCGGTGTCAGCCCTCAGGCTTGGCGCAAACGCTTCGGCAAGGACCTGCGCCTCTGGGGCGGCGTCGACAAAATGCTCCTCGCCAAAGGACGTGACATCGTGAAGGCACACCTACGAGAGTTCATTCCCCTCATCGAAGAAGGCGGCTTTATCCCCACCGTCGACCACACCGTTCCGCCAGACGTCTCATGGGACGATTTCCGCTTCTACATGGACGCCAAGATGGCCCTGTTGGAGGGAGACTTCAAAGCGCTGGAATAGGGATATCTGAAAACCCATGTGGACAGAGGATGACCCATGAACAGACGGGAATTCGCTCCGATGGCGCTCGCACAGGCCCCCATCGCCTCCTCCGCCAGCCCCACGCGCACCGCCTCGTCTCACCCGTAAAGGATCGAGACACGAAAACGCGAAAACCCTTTTCCCTTGAGAAGAAGGAAAGGGTGTGGTCGAATTTTGGCCATGACCGGCGGAAATCGGCCGGAGCGATTCCGAAAGAAGGAGCAGCACCCCATGCGGCAATACACACCGATTCTCGCATTCCTCCTCATCGGCCTCCTGGCCCTTACCGCTTGCCAGAAGGACGAAGAGCCAGCCGAGACCGTTGCCACCGCCGAAGCGGCCGACGCCGGACCGGTGATTCACCTGACCTTCGACGAATCCGATGGCACCGACGTCCTCAAGGACGCCGCCCACAACTACGACCAGATGCTCCTCTCCACCAGCGGACCGGTGAAAACCGAAGATCACTCGGTCGAAGGCATCGTCGGCAACGCCATCCAGCTCGACGGCGAAACGATGTACATCGAGGACGACACACACACCTGGGCGCAGCAGGTCTTCAAAGGCGACTTCACCCTGGCCACATGGATCGCACTCAAAGAAGGCCCGCGCCTCCTGCTCTATCCGATCTTCGAACAAACCAGCTACGACCCCGACCGCGACGAAATGCGCAGCGTCTATATCAAGAAACTCCAGGGAAGCCTCCAGTTCCAGATCGGCGTACGCTACGGCGCCTGGAGCCTCCCCTTGAACCTGAACAACCAAGCCGACGGCCAGTGGCGCCACTACGTGATCCGCCGCAGGGGCACAGAAGTGACCTACCTCGTCGACGGAAAGACCGTCCTGCAGAAATCCAGCGGACGCCTCCGCCAGCCCTTCTACCTCGAAGACTCCCCCCGCTCGACCATCCTCATAGGAACCACCGCCGCCAACCGCTCCATCTTCGGAAAATTCAAAATCGACGACTTCCAAGCCTGGGACCGGGCGCTGTCCGATGAAGAAATCGCGTCCGTTTCGACCAGGTGATCCCCCACCCACTCCCCCATCGCCGCATTGAACATCTCGAATCCATGGTCCCACAGGTGGCAAGGGTCGGCGAAAGCGCTAGCCGCTTCGAGGGGGTCGGTGACGGTGGGGTTGCTGTCCCAGACCACGCAGGGAAGCGGCTGGTCTTCGAGGACCTGCATGAGAGTGCGATAGAGAACCTGTTCGCGGTCGTCGCGGGAGCCATCGCGGGGCAGTGAGGCCATCATAGCAGCGCCGCAACCTCGGAAGGGTTGGATGACGACAGCGTAGTCTACCCCACGCTGACGGCACAGCTCCGCGACGTCTGCGGCGGCATCGCGAAAGCGCCGGGCGGGAAGCCAGGGGGGCGGGTCGGGGCGGCCATATTTCTTGAGATTCTCCAAATGCCGGGCCAGGACTTCCGGCGTGGGAACATTCGGATTGGGAGACGGAGCCGCGTCTTGGCTCTCCTCATTCCGGGGGCTTTTCATGTCTCGTACGAAAGCGATGAGGGCGGATTCCTCGACCAAGGCGTTGCGCGCCTTGTTCTCAAGTTCCAGCCAAGCCTCACGCCAGGACCGGTCCTTGAGGGGGTTGATCGCGATCCCGGGCCGCTCGAAGCGCCGGCCGCCGCTCGAAAAGTCCCAGTAATCGACGAGGCCGTGCATCATGTTGTTATAGCCGGTGACGGACAGAACCAGGTCAGGCTGAAGGGCGAACCCAAGTTTGACGAGCCAGAACGCCTCATCTTCGATGTCGTCGGAGCTCTCGGCCAGACAATAGACAACCAGTTCCTTGCCCAGAAGTTCGCGCACGGGATCGCGCAGGGCGGACTCGAGAGCAGCCGCGGGAGTGTTCTCCATCTCGGCGGCCCAGGAGCCGGTAGCGAAGGAGCCGCCGATGATGATGATCCGAAATTCATCCGGCCCCTTCTCAAAATCGAAAGGACGACTGCGAAAAGCATAGTTGTTCAGCTGCCCGAAGCCCTGACCGGTCTCGCGGATCTGGCGGAGGCGGTGGGGCTGGTAGAAGGCCTGAAGAGTGTCGGCCGGTTCGCGCTCAAAGAGAGTTGAAGGCGTGTGCCAGAGCCGGGCCGCGAGTTCGCCCCCGGCCAGAAGGATCACGACGGGAATTCAGGCCAAGGGTCGCCTTGAGAGCCCGATCACACAGCCCTTGCCGTCGCTCCCGATACCGCCACGCCGCCAGACGCAGGGCCTGCCAGCCGATGAGGACCACGCCCGCGAGCAAACTGACAAGGGAGAGCGAAGCGGGCAGGGGATAGCGCTCGCGGGCCAGACCGATATATGCGAGACCGACGCCGAACACCAACGCGACGGCGACCTGAGACCAAAACAGGACGGTCCCCAGGCGTATCTGCCAGCGGGAGCCGGAACTGTTCGCATCGGGATAGGGTTCCCTCACTAGTTCACTCCTCGAGACTGCGCCTCCCTGACGAAAGAGACAAGACGGCCCTCATCCTAATGGATCGAGTGGCGCGAATCAACGCCCGCGCACGATCTCGAAGGCTCAAAAGGGCCTTTTCGGTTGCGGATCGGCGTCATCGGGGGCAAGATAACCCCTGTTCCACGGCCGTCGCCTGGCCACCTTACTCCCTCCGAAAAGGACCTGCTATGGCCGCTTCCCCCATGATCGATGGAGTGCAGATCAAACGCCTCAAAGTCATCCCAGACGAACGGGGCTTTCTCATGGAAATGCTCCGATGCGACGACCCGTTCTTTCAGAAGTTCGGACAGGTTTACGCAACGACGGCCTACCCCGGCGTGGTCAAGGGCTGGCACTATCACAAGAAGCAGACCGACCATTTCGTCATCGTCAAGGGTATGATGAAGGTGGCCCTCTATGACGACCGCGAGGACTCCCCCACCCGCGGGACGGTCAACGAGTTTTTCATGGGCGAGCAGAACCCCATCCTGCTCGTCATCCCGCCCGGCGTGCTCCACGGAATGAAGGGCATTGGCTCGGAACCGGCCTTTCTCGTCAACTGCTGCAGCGAACCGTACAACTACAAGGAACCCGACGAATATCGCGTCGATCCCCACGACGGCACTGTCCCCTACGACTGGTCGCGCAAGGACGGCTGAGGCGGCTACTTCGCCGCCTCGGGATACTCGGGCACGGGCTGACCTTCAAGAATAAGCCGGTAGACGGTGACCATTTTCCGGGCAGCCTGTTCCCACGTGTAGCCTGCGCGGACCAGGTCACGGCCCCGGCGGCCCATTTCCTCGCGCTGCGCCTCGGATAGATCGAGAATCCGGGCCAGCGATTCGCGAAGCGGACCTGATTCGGGCGACACGACCTCGCCCGCTCGGGCGCCCGCCACCTCGGGAAAGTTGCAGCCCGTGGTGATGACGACAGGAGTGCCCGCTGCCATGTTTTCCAAAATCGACATGCTGAAGCCCTCGCTGTGGGAAGGCAGGCTGTAAACATCGGCACGCGCGAGAAGAGACATCTTCTCGCGACCGCGAACCATGCCGGTGAAAAGCACCTTGCCCGCTAACCCCAGTTTCTCCACAAGTGCCTCAGCGACCACGCGATAACCCCGAAAATCGGGTCCGGCGAGGACGAGAAGGCAGTCGCCATAGCTCGGCTTCCGTGTGAGCTCGGCCCAGGCCGGAAGCAACTCCTCCAGACCCTTCTCCCGGCTGAGGCGGGACAGGAAGAGCGCGACGCGACGTCCCTTCAACTCGGGCCACCGCTCCTCGGCTTCCGCGCGATCGGGCAGCGTCTCGAACTCGGCAAAATCGACGCCGTTCGGGATGATACAGACGGGGCCTTTGTAGCCGCTACGGCGAAGGCCATCAACTTCGAGCGGGGTGATGGCGTGCAGACAGGCCGCGCCCTGAAGCATGCCTCCGCCCATCAGCGCGAGATAGCCTCTCTTCTTGAAAGCCTTGCCTTTGAATTTCCATGGCTCGAGAAGACCGTGGGGGGTCAGGACATAAGGGATACCCTTGCGCCGAGCGATTCGGGTCGCAGCGTACTGGGGGTAGGACCAGACCTCGTGGATGTGAAAGAGGTCGAATCGGCTGGCGCGGGCGGCCAGTTCGCGGCCGAGCTCGGGGCAACGGTACCAACCCTTGGGCCAAGTAACGTCGAACAGCTGCGCATCGGGCTCCGTGGCCAGTTCGACCCGGTCCAACTCATCGCCCGAGCCCCACCAGGAGATATCGCCCCCCCGCCGACGCTGTTCGTGGCCGAGAGAGAAGGCAACTTGGGGTGGCCCGCCAAATCGCGCGGCGAGGTATCCGAGAACATGGGCGATGGAAAGCGATTCAGGCACGAAGGGAGGGCTATTCCGATTGAGGAACCCGCCGGCCTCGGTGGGCCAGGTCGTCCTCCAGCATCTCTTTCAGGTATCCGGCATAATCGGTCCGCCCCAGGCGGCTGATTTCTTCCTCGATAATCTCATGGCCGACCCAGCCCTTGTGAAAGGCGATCTCCTCGGGGCAGGCAATCTGAAGGCCTTGTCGGGTCTCGATGGTATGGACATAGAACCCGGCTTCGAGAAGCGAGTCGTGAGTGCCCATATCCATCCAGATGGTGCCGCGCCCCAGCAGTTCCATCTGAAGGCTCCCCTCCTTGAGATAGAGACGATTCAGATCGGTGATCTCGATCTCGCCCCGGGCCGAGGGAATCAGCGAGGCCGCCATCTCGCAGACGCGTTCGTCGTAGAAGTAGAGGCCGGGCACAGCGTAATCCGAGCGGGGGTGAGCAGGTTTTTCCTCGATAGAGAGAACCTTCTTGTTTTCGTCGAACTCGACTACGCCATAGCGGCTCGGGTCCTTGACGCGATAGCCGAAGATGGTCGCGCCGTGCTTACGAATGTCGGCTTGGCGAAGAAGATGGGTCAGATCCTGTGCACAGATCATATTGTCGCCAAGAATCAGAACGGCCGGGGCCCCGTCCAGGAATTCCTTGCCAATGATGAAGGCCTGTGCCAGTCCCTCGGGACGGGGTTGCTCGGCATAGACAATGTTCAGACCGATCCGGCTGCCATCGCCGAACAGATGCTCGAACGCGGGCAGGTCCTCGGGCGTGGAGATGATCAGAATGTCCCGGACGTCGGTCAGCATGAGCACCGAGAGGGGATAGTAGACCATCGGCTTGTCATACACGGGCAGGAGCTGCTTGCAGACCACACGGGTCAAAGGAAAGAGCCGAGAGCCCGATCCGCCTGCGAGAATAATGCCTTTACGTTTCATGTTGCCTCCGATTTGGGCACTGAACAATCAGATGGACAGTCGCTTTACGCCATCGGCCAGTTTCGGGATATTGAAGTTAGTGAGTAGGCCTCGTTTCAAGCCCGTGGCCTTCAGGTAGGACAGCACTTGTGCCGTGGCGACATCCGGCACTTTCGTGAGAGCCTTGAACTCAACAACGACCTCGCGCCCGACCAGCAGATCGACTCTTTGACCCTTGATGATCTTGTCCTTGTAGCGAACGTCGATCTCCACTTGTCGCTCGAAAGGGATCTCCTGCAACGTGAATTCATGGCAGAGGGCTTCCTCGTAGATGGACTCCAGGAGACCGGGGCCCAGGATCCGGTGCACCTCGATGCCAGCCCCGATGATCCGTCCTGTCAAGTCGTCGCTCATGTTTGTTTCCCGGCTTTCCGTCCCGGTGAGCCACAGAGGGCACAGAGATCACCGATTCAAAAACATGTCGTGGCGGGGATACAAGAGCAAAAAACAGCGGACAAGTCGTCTCTGTGGCCTATCACCGCGTGCCAAGTCGCTGCCGCCGGTACTTCTCCGCCTCGATCTGCCGCCGCCATTCCTCGTGCCCGAGATACCAGTCCACCGTCTTTTCGAGGCCCGTCTCAAAAGTCTCCTTCGGCTCCCAGCCCAGTTCCGTCTCGATTTTCGAGAAATCGATGGCATAGCGCCAGTCGTGGCCGGGACGATCCTTCACGAAGATGATCAGATCCTTGTGCGAACGTCCGTCCGGGCGCGGACGCTTCCGATCCAGAATGGCGCAGATCGTTTCGACGATTTCGAGGTTGGTCTTCTCGCACCGCCCGCCGATGTTGTAGGTCTCGCCGAGTCGCCCCCGCGAGAGGGCGGCCCAGATACCTCGGCAGTGGTCCTCAACGTAAAGCCAGTCGCGCACGTTCTTCCCGTCGCCATAAAGGGGCAAAGGCTTCTGCTCACAGGCGTTCAGGACCATGAGAGGAATGAGCTTTTCGGGGAACTGGTAAGGACCGTAGTTGTTCGAGCAGTTCGTTGTGACCGTCGGCAGGCCGTAGGTGTGATGCCAGGCGCGCACCAGGTGATCCGAGGCGGCCTTGCTGGCGGCGTAGGGG
>JABMPG010000627.1 GCA_013203855.1 bacterium | reverse complement strand
TTTTTCTCGCACGGGAGTTCTACGTCCCTGCGACCACCGGTACAGTGTCGCTCGTTCCCTTTTCGTGAGTCTGATTTCTTGCGCAATTCGCATCCCTCATTTCCTCCAACGCCAAGATACGCTGGAGGAGACGCGAAGGCAACTATAATGATGAAGATTTATGACTCACACCACTAGATAGCAGAAGCCTTTCTCGACAACGGTTCTATGTATGCTCCTTTCCCATTGACATGCTCCCGCCCGGCCCACAGACTGCCCCTCACCGGGAGCGCAGGAGCCACAGAAAAGGCGCGAACATCCAAACCTCCCGACAAAGGTTAGCCTTGGAGGCCAGATGAACAGCCGTTTCGTGAATCTCGTTCAAGATCGCCGCGTCATCCTGACCGAGGGAGCCATTGTAGAGCGCCTTCGAAGAGAGATGGGAATCCCGCTCCATCCTGTTCTCGAAAACGCCCCGTGCGTTTTCTCCCACGATTCGGCCGCCGCTCTCGAGCGGATCTATCGCGAATACATCGAGATCGGGATCCGGCACGGGTTGCCGGTCATCAATTTCACACCCACCTGGCGGGCCAGTTTCGAACGGATCGAACGCTCCGAGTTCGCGGACCGAGACATCAACGCCGAGTGCGTCCAATTCCTGCGGAACATCCACGCGTCCTATGCCGACGTGAGCAGGGATCTCTTTATCGGAGGCCTGATGGGGTGCCGCGGCGACGCCTACAACCCGGATGAGAGTCTTTCGGAGCGGGAAGCGCGGGACTTCCACCGGCCGCAGGCCCGGGCCCTTACCGAGGCCGGAGTCGATTTCCTCTGCGCTGAAACCCTGCCAGCCATTGACGAGGCCGCCGGGATGGCCGCTGCCTTGGCCGAACAGGACATTCCCTACGTCATCAGCTTCGTCCTCGGTCCCGATGGACGCATCCTTGACGGCTCACCCCTGCCCGAGGCCGTTCGCTGGATCGATTCCACTGTCGCCCGCCCCCCTCTGTTCTACATGGCGAACTGCTGCCACCCCTCTTTTCTCGAAGCCGCCTTCCAGAACGCCGGACCCGGCTCCCCACTCCGCACCCGCGTCTTCGGTATGCAGGCCAATGCGTCGAGAATGGACGCCTGGAAACTTGACAACGCCCCCGAGCTCGACGCCGAATCGCCCGACGACCTCGCCGAAGACCTTCTGCGTCTGCACACCCGCTACGGCGCGTCGATTCTCGGAGGATGCTGCGGCACCAACGCTGCCCACCTTGAATCTCTGGCGCGAAGGCTGGCTGGGTGCAGCGGCCCCCTGACGGGTGGCGATTTGCGTGAGGCTTGAAACGGGATTATGCTTGCAGGGGATGTGGGGCATCTCTTTGCCAAACATGAGAATTTCTTGGTTCCAGGAATTTGCCATGATATTGTGGGTATCATGAGTTCCCCCCGAGACGGAACGAAACGCCATGTCAGCCACTTTGGTTGACGATCTGAAAACCCGATTGGGTGCAATCTGGCGTGCGCACGGTGTGGGGCGGCTGAAGATCAGTCGGGAAGGAAAGTGTCAGGAGCAAACTGGCCGCGAACGGGTCTGGGTCTATGAAATCTGAATTTCCCCGCCAGATCGTCCTGTCCGTGTCGGCCGGTGTCACGCACTTTGTAGCCTCTGGCCTGGTGCTGATTGTGGGGATTGCGAGTCTGGTCTCATGGGGGACGGGAGCGGGTCTGGCCTGGCTTGCTATGGGCCTTGCCTACATAGCGGTGTCGGGATGGTTCTTCTGGTGCAGCCGGGACACCCAGGAACGGATCGAGCTCGCGGCCGATCACCTGCGCATCCGGCGGCCATCCGCTCCGCTCTTCCTCAGGGAGAGAGACAGCATCATCCCGAGGGAGGATATCGACAGGATCGTTTTGTGAGCCCCCGATATGTGCGAGGTGGCGCTTCTCGGGGCGTCCGCGGCCTCCCATTT
Source organism: bacterium (assembly GCA_013203855.1). Lineage (GTDB taxonomy): Bacteria > Sumerlaeota > Sumerlaeia > UBA8349 > UBA8349 > JABMPG01. Next base: position 1,149 of record JABMPG010000627.1, on the reverse strand, counting down.
CTCACTGCGACTTCACCGAGAATCTATCTTTATCTATCTGAAGGGCACTCGAAGCGAGTGGGCGCGTTCAAAGGGTTTCGGTCCGCCCTTGTCGAGCCTGTTGGGGAAGAAGCGCCGCCTGGCGAAGCGGATCTTTCTGTTGGGGAGCGCGTCTCCCGAAGAGGACGTGAACCGGGCCTATGGGCGACTTCGGGAGTGGATAGGAGAAACCGGCGCTGGCCCTGTTCCGCACTGTAGTCCCTGAGTTTCGAGCATCCATGCCCAAGGCTCACGTCGAGGAGGCCGCGCCACCTTACTGTCCTTCTTTGTTTCCCACCTCATATTCAATGATCTCCCTCAGCTTCTCCGACATGATCTGGAGCGCTTCCTTGGGCGGGCGCTGGCCGTTGATGGCTTCCAGCGCGTACGACTCGATCTGGGAGCGCATCTGGTCCCAGTAGTGCGGCTTTGGATCGAAGACTGCCTGCAGGATCAAGTCAATCGGCACCTTGTTATTCGGGTGCTCGGCCAGAAACTCCCGCATCTCGGGGAGATCGACCGAGGAGCGGCGCACTGGCACATACCCCGTCGCGATGCTCCAGCGGGCGGCGTTGCGCGTGTTGGTGATGAATTTGAGAAAACGCCATGCGGCCCGGCGCACCTTGGGCGAGTGAGGCCGCGAGAAGATCCCAATGTTCGTGCCCTGGAACAGGATGCCGCCCTCGTGGCCGGGCGGATAGGGAACCGGGGCGGCGCTCCACTCGAACTTGCCCCGGATATTGCGCTCGTTGAAGGGAATAGCCGCCGATGAGTGAATGTACATCGCCACCTGCTCCGACCCGAAGGGAATCGCCGGATAGGTCGTGTCAATATAGGCCGAGCCGTCGGAAACCATCCCCGCGAGCAGATCCAGCGCCCCGAGCGCCAACGGGGTATCCAGCGTCACCTCGCGGAAATCCTCCGACAGGTAACCTTCTCCCGCGCGAAACAGGGGCACCGAGTACGCCTCGACGCCCGCACGCATCAGGAAACCGTAGACCTTCGGATTTGAGCGGCCCGGTTCGCGCAAGGTGCAGGCCCGCGCCGTTTCGCGCAGTTCCTCCCATGTCTCGGGGGGACGGTCAAATCCTGCCGCGCGCAGCATGTCCATATTCGCGCACAGCACATACC
>JABMPG010000070.1 GCA_013203855.1 bacterium | reverse complement strand
TCGGTTACGGCATGTCCTGCGATGCCTATCACATCACCGCCCCGGCCCCCGACGGCGAAGGTGGGAGACGCGCCCTCCAGGCCGCACTGAACAGCGCCGGCGTCAACCCCGAGGAAGTCGACTACATCAACGCCCATGGTACGTCCACGATGCTCAATGACAAACTGGAAACCGTGGCAATCAAGGCGGTGATGGGCAGCCATGCGAAAAAGGTGGCGATCAGCTCCAACAAGTCCATGATCGGGCATCTTCTCGGGGCGGCAGGCGGGGTCGAAGCCATCGCGACGGCTCTGACTCTCATGAACGGCATCATCCCCCCGACGATCAACTACGAATATCCTGATCCCGAATGCGACCTGGACTACGTTCCGAACGTGGCGAGGGAGCAGGAGGTTCACGTGGCGCTTAGCAACAGCTTGGGTTTCGGCGGCCATAATTGCACCATCGTCATGAAGAAAATCTGAGAATGAGACGGTCTGAAGAGTCTGAGATGGAATCGTCCGGAGATCGTCTGGCTCCTCTTGAGAAGGAGTGGGCGGCGCGGCTTCGGGCGTTTCTCGGTCTCCACGGCTTGCAGGTTTCCTCCCTCTCCCGCGTCTCCCAGTCTCTCACGCACCGATCCTATGCCTTCGAACACGATGGGATCCCGGACAACGAGCGCCTGGAGTTCCTCGGCGACGCCGTCTTGGGATGTCTGGCCGCGGATTTTCTGTTCCGAAGATTTCCCGATGAGGCCGAAGGCGATCTTTCTCGGAAGAAGAGTTTCCTCGTATCTCGCCGCGAACTATGGCGCCGGGGCCGTGACCTTGGCTTGTCCAACCTGATCCTCCTGGGTCGGGGCGAGGAAAGCTCTGGCGGCGCCCAGCGGGTGTCGGTTCTCGGCTCCGCCCTCGAAGCCCTCGTCGGGGCCCTCTATTTCGACCTGCCCTTCGAACTCTTGAGGATCTTCGTCGAGGAAAAGGTTCTTGTCCCCGGTCTGGTCTCTCTCGAGCAACACTCCCACCCCGACTACAAGTCCCGCCTTCAGGAGCTGGTGCAGAAGCGCTGGCAGGTGATCCCCGAGTACCGCAAGGCCCGCGAGGCCGGACCCGCCCACGAAAAGAATTTCGTAGTCGAAGTCTACGTCGGTGGACGGCATCTTGGCACGGGAACCGGCGCCCGGATCAAGACCGCTGAAAATCAGTCCGCCCGACAGGCCTACGATGCGCTGATCAGGATTCCGGATTCTCTCCCGCAGTGCGATGTTCCCGACAAAAGCGCCGAAGGGAAGGCTTGATTTCGGCTGCCGTTTCTGGTTTCATAGCGATGGCACGAGTACGCAAAAGTTTTTTCGCCGAAAAGGAGCATCTGTGTCGCCTGTAATCGAGAACATGGACCGCATGGTTCGAGACATACCGGCTATGCCCGTCGTGGCCCAGAAGGTGATGCACATGCTCGGCGATCCGCGCACGACGAACATCACTCTTGGGGAGACGCTCGCTACCGACATTTCAATGGCCTCGCGGGTCTTGCAGATGGCCAATTCGCCCTTCTTCGGCGCCCGTCAGAAGATCAGTTCAGTCAGCCAGGCCATCTTCATTCTCGGCCACTCCGCCCTGCGCAGTCTCATCATCACGATTTGCACCAAGGGTCTTTTCAAAAAACCCGGCCTGATGGAACAGAAGATCTGGGAGCACGGCGTCGGCGCCGGTATGGCCGCGAGGGCCCTTGCCGGAAAGACCGGCCTTATGGAGAAAGACGACGCCTTCATCGGAGGGCTGCTCCACGACGTTGGACGAATGATCCTCTTGGTTGTTTACCGCAACGACTATCAGTCCATTTTCGAGAGAGCCTACAACGACACGCTCACCATGGAGGAGGTGAACGTTCTCGAACGCCAGGAGTTCGGTTACGACCATTCGGAAATCGGAGCGCGCGTCGTGAGCAAGTGGCGGCTTCCCAATGTCTATGCCCGAATGGCTCGTCGCCATCACGCCGACTCGGCGGACCTCCTTGGGCTCGAAGAAAACCCGAAGACCATCGCAGTCGCCGCTCAGGCCAACCTCATCGCCCATCGACTCGGGTTCGGCTTGCACGAGCCCGACCGGCGCGTCGAGGTAGTGAGCACCATCTATGTGGAGATGCTTGGCCTGGCGAAAAGCGATGTCCTCGAAGTGATCGAAACCACACTGAAGGACCACAAAGAGTTCCGCGACGAATTCAGTTTGTGAAGCAGGTCATTTCTTCTTCTGCAAGTAACACCCGATATTGTCGTGCATGAGCACGACAAGGTCCAGTATCCCATCCCCGTCCACATCCGCAGCCAGGATATCCCGCGGATCTTGCCGTCCCGCCAGATCCCGGCTCCGGCTGATGGATCTCTCATCGTCGAATATCTTGAACGAGAAAAGACGTTCGGGACGGCCCAGTCCCGACTCGTCGTAGGTCATCTTGAAAAGTTCCATCAGGTGCTCGGTGCCTTCGATGGCAATGAGTTCGCTGCCGGCCGACACTTCTTCAGGGATCAGATTCACTCCCTCGATGCGGGCGTATTTCCCTTCGCGTTCCTCTGGAGCCTGACGCCAGAGGGGATCGACCGTGAGCCCCGTTTTCTGAGACCAAAACACCTGAGGGTGATCCTCTTCCCAGGCCAGGAGGTCGGCCCGGCCGTCGGAATCGGCATCGAAAGACATCAGGCGCGAGGCTCGCAGGCCCTGGAGTTCCTGATGCCGGGCTAGTCCGAATTCGCCGGTTTCCGCTCGGGTGAACACGCTCAGCGTCTGGCTTCCCGTGTCCAGAAGAACCACCTCTTTCTCGCCTGATCCGTCCAGATCCCCCGCCGCTACTGAAGAAATCCGCGACTGCGCATTGCGGCCGTTGAACTGTTCGATCAACTGAAGGTTCCCCTCCGAGTCGATTCGATAGGCCCGGGCAAAGGTTTCGCGTGCGATAAGGATTTCGTTATGGCCGTCATTCTCCAGATCGACAATGGCCACTTGCGCGGGCTTGAGACCGCCGAAGATTCCCCGTCTCATGCCCTGTTGTGTCGAATAGGATCGAAAAGTGCCGTCCTCGTTCTGAAGGTAAATCGCCAGCGGATTGTACAGCCCGAAAACCGCCAGATCGCAACGTTTATCGCCGTTCAGATCTGCGGCGATCAATTCCTCCGTTTCGAGGTTTTCCGACTCGGGCAGGGAAATTTCCTTGCCTGGGCCCTCGGTGAAAAGATTGACGTCCGAGGGGTCCAGAAACGCGGCCAGTCGCACTTCCCCCTCTTGCTCCCGGACGAGATAGAGGAGGTCAGACTTTCCCGAGCCGTCCAGGTCGGCCGTGGCTATTGCCAGCGGCTTCAGGGGCGAGTCCAGCAGGTTTGGCACGGTCAAAGCCCGTTCGGGCTCCCACTCCGAAACGCCGATGGTTTCTTCGCGCTTGCTCAATGTGAACACCAGGTCGCCTTCGGGCCGCGATACGGTCCTGATGGCGGCGATGTCCGAAAGGGAAGGCGCTGTCCGTTGCGAAAGCCGCCCGTCCTCTGTCTGGAGGTAGAGGCTGATCTCCGCGGCCTGGTTCGACGCGATCAGGAGGTCGGTCCGTCCGTTCCCCTGGAGATCGGCCACGGCTATGTTCTCGCGCCCGGTCAACCCTCGGGATTCAAATGAGAGATAGTACGGCCCCGCCATACGAAAAGGAACCGTCTCCTCTGTTGACCCACTCCTGAAACCATAGAGGCGGATCTCGCGGGTTTTCGAGTCGATCACCCCGAGGCGGGCAACCTCTGCCTGGCTCTCGAAGCCCGGCGATCGCCAGACCGCGAACCCGGCGCTCTCATTGATTTCCACGCCGAATTCCAGCCCCCATTGGCGCGGCTTCTCCTGCAAGCGAACCAGCATCCTGCTCCGTCTCAGCCCGTCCTGATAGAGAATATCGGCCAGTCCGTTTCCGTCCACATCCGCCAGGAGAGGCTTTCCTGCGGCGGAAGATCCATTGAAGAACACCTGGAGCGCCGTGGTCGTTGCCGAGGCGGCTCCCGAGAGTAGCGTTTTCTTTCCCGCGCGATCGGTCAGGGGACCGTAGGCCACCGTTACGCGATCCTGCGTGAGGCCCACCAGATCGGCCGCTCCATCCTTATCCAGATCGTCGCTCTCCAGAAAAAGCGACTGCCAGTCGAGAGAAAGATCCTCGTTCAGTCTCCCATCCGGCTGCTGTATCCGCAGCCAGGTTTTGCCCGATGGCGCACTCAGGGCGAGATCCTTTTTCCCATCCCCGTTGAAATCGGCGGCGACCATCGAAGACACGGGATCTCGCAATGCTTCCTCCTTTTTCTCGAAAACCTTCGAAGCGTCCGGATCCTCCTGCCGCGAGTAGAGTTGAAGGAAGTTTTTGGCGTTGTTGACGGTGACGAAATCAATACGTCCGTCGCCGTTGAAATCTCCGGCCTGAAGAAGGGCGCTCTCCCAGTCCGCCTTGATGAGAAGAGGACTCTCCAGGATGAAAGGCGGTCTCTCTTCGGCCTCCTGGGCGAGGGAGAGGCCTCCGACAAGAAGAGTCAGGGCCAGAATGGTAACGCAAAAAGCAAAACGCGAGAGCATCATGAGATCTCGTTTCTTCAGGATTGGTCGCGATTCAGAAGTCTGCGGCTTTTGGGATCCAGGTTGGCGGTCTCCCCGTCTCCTGGCATTAGCTGAGGCGGGCGATTTGCGCCTGTCGAGGTGTAACGGATTTCCCCGGCGAAAGCATCTTCGCCTTTTCCGGCCGGCCCCGCGAGTCGAATCTGCCCTTTGCCGGTGACCGGTTCCTTCGAGCCGTCCAGCAGGGGATCGACGTAGAGGGCGAACCAGTCATACAAACGGCCCCGCAGATCGATAACCTGTTTGTCGTAGGCCGGATTGGCAAACAGGTTATGGTCCTCGTTCGGGTCCTCCGGCAGATGGTAGAGTTCATGCGGGCCGTAGGGATGCCGATGGACGTATTTCCATTCACGGTCGCGGATCATCCGAACGGGGCCGTATTCATCGAAAACGACCACGTCCTGCCGTTGTTCGAAAGACTCCCCGCGCAGAAGCGGCGCGAAACTCCGCCCCGGCAGACGGTCCTCCGACGGGTTTCCCATGCCGAGATAGTCCAACAGGGTCGGCATCATGTCGTAATGGCTGAGGAGTGCCTCGCACAGATCCCCTTCGGCAATATGACCGGGACGGCTCACGAGGGCGGGCACCTTTACGGAGGTATCGTACATGTTCTGGGGAAACGTGCCATTGCCCTTTCCGTACACTCCGTGATGGCCCATGTTCATGCCGTTGTCGCTCGTGAAAACAACCAGCGTGTTTTCCCGCATGCCATGTTGCTCCAGCCAGTCCAGGAGCCTTCCCACGCCGGCATCCATGGCGGTCACGGCCGCGAAATAACCGGACAGCATCCGGCGGCGGTCCTCCCGATCGGTCGGGGGTAGCGCATTGGCCTGCCACGGATGAGTGGCTACCCATGGGATGGAATCGAACGCGCAATTCTCGTAGTAGTCGTCCCACAAGTCGGCGGGATGATCGTCCCGGTCCCAGGGACTGTGGGGCGCGGTATAGTGAACGCTCAGGTAAAAGGGCTTCTCGTCCTTCTCGCAACGATCGAGGAACGTCATGGCGTTGTCGGTAATGGCATCAATGACGTATTGGTCTTCCTTGTACACTTCTCCCTCGCGAATCATGGGAGCCTGGTAATAGGGTCCGCCGCCTCGGGCGTGAACTTCCCAATAGGAAAAGCCCTTCTGGGGCATGTGCGAATCGCCCATGTGCCACTTGCCGCTGATGCCGCAGAGATAACCGTTCGCGGCTAGAATGTCGGTGTATCCGGGTTGGCCCCGCAGATACTCGATTCGCTTCCCGCCGAACTGCTCCACTGTGGAACTCCCTGCCCGGATCCAGTCGTGCACGCCGTGCTGCGAGGGAATGCGTCCGGTCAGAATGGAGGCTCGGGCGGGGGAGCAGACCGGCGAGACACAGAAGAAATTTTCGAAACGAGTTCCTGTCCGCGCGATCCGGTCCAGGTTTGGCGTGCGGATTTCCGGGTTGCCCGCGCATCCCATCGCCCACGGCCCCTGATCGTCGGTGAGAATAAACAGCACATTTGGGTGATTCTGTTCTCTGCTGGTCATTGGTTCTCCTCTGCTATTCGTGTTCCATTCCACGCAATCCGAACCACTTTACTCCCCTTATCCATCGGGTTCAAGGCTGGTTTGGGGTTGACCGTAAGGCCTGTCGCACGGGGAGTGGAAAACAAAGAAAAGTTAGTTATAAAGTCCTACCTGGTTATCCCGATACAAGTAAATAGAAAGGTCGGCAGTAACGGACCTGAAACTCACACCCCACCGCAAAGATGTGAACAGGTAGTCTCCTCCATAGGAGAAATGCAGTATTCGCCGTTCCGCGAGGAAGAAAGGAGGCGAAGCTATGCAGCCTTCGCAGCAGAACCCAGTGCAAGAGGGTCAGGCAGATTGGGCGGGAAGCGCCCTCTTGGGCGGCAAGAATCTAACCTTCAGGTTGGCGGCCGAGGAATATGGCATTGAGATCCTGAAGGTGGTGGAAATCATCAAATTGATGGAGATCACCGTGATCCCGCGGATGCCCGAGTACGTGCGGGGCGTGATCAATCTGCGGGGCATCGTAATTCCGGTGGTGGACCTGCGCCGGAAGTTTGCCATGCCCTGCGTGGAGGATACTGCGGAGACCTGTATCATCGTCGTCATGGTGCGTCACGAGAGCGGCGATGTTCAAACCGGCATTCTCGTGGACACGGTATCGGAGGTGTTGGATATACCGGATAGCGAAATCGAGGAGGCGCCGCAGTTCGGGAGCAACGTGCGGACTGATTTCATCCGAGGCATGGCGCGTGCAAAAGGGGGAGTGAAGATACTCCTGAATATCGACTGTATTGTGCGGGGTGAGGAAATGGCGGCCGTATCAGCCGCTTGAACAATAAGAGGGCGCATTGAGAGAAGGCCTATCCAGAAAGAGAGGGTTGAAATGAACAGAGCATGGACGATCGGGAAGAAACTCGTTGTTTCGTTTGTGGGCGTTGCGGCCATTACCCTGCTACTTGGGATGATAGGCTATTACGGCGTGGCCAAGAGTGGTAAGAGTATTGATGAGATAGGGACGGTTCGGTTGCCGGGCGTGGTCAGCATACTCGAGATCGCCAAAAATGCAGAGAATATCCGGGGCACCATGCGAACCTTGTCGATCGTGGATCTCCCCGAAGAGGACCGGGAGGCCCAGGTCGAGAGTTTGGCGAGGGCACGGGAAAGCTATCGGAAGGCGTGGGACATCTACGAGCCGCTTCCTCAGACGTCCGAGGAATCCCAGGTCTGGAAGCAATTCGTTCCGGCTTGGGAGGCCTGGCGAACAGAAAACAACAAGGCCCTCGATCTGTGCGGCCAGTTTGATCAGCTCGGCATTCAGAATCCCTATACGCTGAGAGGCGATCTTGGGGTTTTTCGCGGAGATCATTACCGGCTGGAAGTTCTGGTGCTCGAAATGATTCAACGAGGGGAACTCTTCGATGGCGGCGAGAATCCCACGGGATGCAATCTTGGCAAATGGCTTTCCAGCTTTGAAACAGCCAATCCGACCCTCGCCCAGTTGATGTTGGCGAGTAGCGAGCCGCACCGGAGATTCCATGACTCCGTAGCCAGGATCAAGCAATCCGTGAAAGAGGGCGACATGGAGGCTGCTCGTGCCCTGTACCAGTCCGAGATGGTTGGTGCGGCGGAGAGAACTTTCGAGGTCCTCGAGGAAATGAGGGGAGTGGCCGATGATTCCGTCCATACTCTTCAAGCGACGCAGGAGCAGCTTCTGGGGCCGGTTGTTGAAAGGGGGGATGAAGCGACTGCCCTGCTCAACCAACTGGCGCAGATAAACTCCACCGTCGTCGCCGACACGACCGAATCTACCACGGCTCTGGGCAAGTTTCTGAAGGTTCTGAGCCTGTCGGCCATGATCGTGGGCGTGTTGGTCGCCCTGTTTCTCGGCATCGCGATTTCGCGCGGCATCAACAAAGCCCTTGGTCGCGTCGTGGACGGACTGAGCGCTGGCTCGGAGCAGGTCGCCTCGGCTTCCGGCCAGATCTCTCAGTCCAGCCAGCAACTCGCCGAAGGGGCCACCGCGCAGGCCTCTTCGCTGGAGGAGTCCTCCTCGGCCTTGGAGGAATTGGCGGGACAGGCTCGCGGGAATGCCGATGGCGCTCGGAAGGCCAAGGAACTCATGGATGAAACCCGGAAAATCGTTGGCTCGACTGAGGATGCCATGGAGCAGACCGTGGTAACCATGAACGGAATCAAGGCGTCTTCGGCGAAGATCTCCGGCATCATCAAGACCATCGAGGAAATCGCCTTCCAGACCAACCTCCTCGCCCTGAATGCGGCGGTGGAAGCCGCCCGGGCCGGCGAGCACGGCAAGGGTTTCGCCGTCGTGGCCGAGGAGGTTCGCAATCTTGCGCAGCGGTCCGCGGT
>JABMPG010000626.1 GCA_013203855.1 bacterium | reverse complement strand
GTCGTCGAACTGGTCAAAGGCCAACTGACCTCCGAAAAGGCAATGGACATCGCGCGCCTCCTGGCCCGTCTCCTCAAGAAACGCGTCCTCGAAGTCTTTGAAATGCCCGGCCTGATCACCACCCGTGTCATGATTCCCTATATCAACGAAGCCATGCACATTGTCATGGAAGGCCTCGCCACACCCGCGCAAGTCGACGAGGCAATCTGCCTGGGCTTCAAACTCCCCATCGGACCCCTTGCCATGGCCGACGACATCGGACTCGACACTCTCCTCAAAGACATGGAACGTCTCTTCAAGTCCCTCGGAGAACTCCAGTATCGGCCCTGTCCTCTACTGCGACGGATGGTGCGGGAAGGATACCTCGGGGTCAAGAGTCACAGAGGCTTCTTCTTCTATGACGAAAACGGCGCAATCACGGGGAGCCCAGACCTGTAGGACGATCCAGGTTCCCCCGGCTCCACCAAGCACATCGGAGGATGGCACATGAAGGTTCTGGTCCTGAATTGCGGTAGTTCTTCTCTCAAGTTCCAACTGATCGAAACCGATCAAAAGCGAATTGAGAGCCAAACCGAAGAGGTTCTCGCCGAAGGCCAGGTCGAGAAAATCGGCCAGGCTGAATCCATCGTTTCCTACAAAAACCACAAGGGCGATCGCATCAAGGAGACTCCAGTCATCCTCGAACATGCGGCTGCGGTCGGCGTCCTGCTCAAGCATCTGACTCACGCCAAGCACGGCGTCATCGAGAAAACCGAAGACATCGAAGCAATCGGACATCGGGTCGTCCACGGCGGCGAGATGTTCAGCGAATCGGCGGTCATTGACAGTGCCGTTCTGGAGAAGATCCGCGAGTGCGCATCACTTGCTCCGCTGCACAATCCCCCCAACATTCTCGGATATGAAGTTGCCTCCCAGACCCTTCCCAACATCCCCCACGTGGCGGTCTTCGACACCGCTTTCCACCAGACCATGCCGGACTACGCCTTCATCTACGCTCTGCCTTACGTTCTCTACCAGCGTTTCCAGATCCGCCGTTACGGCTTCCACGGCTCCTCCCATCGCTACGTTTCCCAGCGCCTCGGAAAGCTGGCCGAGCAGCCGACCGAAGACATCAAGTCCATCACTATTCACATCGGCAACGGCTGCAGCATGGCCGCCATCAAGGGCGGACACTCCGTCGACACCAGCATGGGCATGACCCCCCTCGAAGGCCTCGTCATGGGAACCCGCGCTGGGGACATCGACCCCGCGATCATTCTTTTCCTCATGGAGAAGGAAAACCTTGAACTGGATCAAGCCAACAACCTCCTCAATAAGCACAGCGGACTCCTCGGCATCACCTCCGTCAGCAACGACATGCGCGAACTCGAAAAAGCCATGGAAAAGGGCAACGACCGCGCCCGCCTCGCCATCGACATCTTCTGCTACCGCATCAAGAAATACATCGGCGCCTACATCGCCGCTCTGGGCGGCTGCGATCACATCGCCTTCACAGCGGGAATCGGCGAAAACTCGCCCCTCGTGCGACGCAAGGTATGCGAAGGTCTGGAATGCTTCGGACTCAAACTCGATAAGACCCGCAACGACGAACTGAATCGCGAAGAGGGCTTGATCAGCACAGACGACTCGAGCATCAAAGTCTGGATCGTACCCACCAACGAAGAGATCGTCATCGCCCGAGACACCATGACATGCGTTACCGAACGAATGGGAACCAACACCCCCGCTTCTGACAAGTGGCCCGACCTGCCGGCCGGATCCGTCGGGCGCGAAAGCTGAAATTCGCCTTTCGATTTGACATAGGGAAACCCAGCCGATGAAGCCTCTCAATCTGGCAGGCCACATTCAACCCGTTGCCCAAGCAGGCAGTTTTCGGGAAGAAGGCTATTACTGCTGGTGCCCGAGCGTAATCGTCGGAGACGACGGCCGATACTACCTATTCTACTCCAGATGGCCCCAGGATTCCCACAAGGGCGGTTGGCTAACCCAGTCCGAGATCGCCTTGGCCGTAGCGGATCGCGCCGAAGGCCCCTACTCGCATCTCAAGGTCCTCCTCAAGGGACGCGGCCCAGGCCACTGGGACGAACTCATGGCACACAACCCCAGGGCCCGGCGTTTTGACGGACGCTATTATCTCTATTACATCTCCAGTCGGCACGGTCCGACTCATTCGCACATCCGAGACAGCCAACGAACGGGCGTCGCGGTTTCCGACTCCATAACCGGTCCCTACACGCCCTGCGACGCGCCGATTGTGGAGCCCGCGTCCCCGGTCTTCAACATCACCGTCAACCCCGACGTAGTCGAGATGCCAGACGGCCGATTCCTCATGATGGTGAAGGGCGACATCCGTCCCAAGAAGACCGAAGAACCCATGCCTCAGCGGGTGCAAGGCCTCGCGATTGCCGACTCCCCCGTCGGCCCCTTCGAAATCCTCCCCCAGATCGCCGTACGCGATATCGACACCGAAGACTGCTGCCTCTGGCATGACCCCAGAACAGCGAAATACTACGCCGTCTTCCACGCGCACACTTGCATCGGCCTGATCGAATCGGAGGACGGGCTCAACTGGAAACGAGCCGAACACTATCACGTCACCGACAAGAATATCCAGATGGCCGACGGCTCTACCATGACGGTCGACCGCCTCGAGCGGCCCTTCGTCTTCTGCGAGAATGAAAACCCCCGCCTCCTGTGCTTCGGGAGCGCCTGCGGCGAAGACTGGCGATGCCTCATCCTTCCCCTGTCGCCGCCCGATGCCCCCCCAAAAAACCGCCGTATCGACGGATACAAGGGCATCTGGTTTACCCTTGGCCAGTTCCAGGAATTCGGCGACAAGTACTCCGGGGGGCTGGGAACCTACACGGCCAAACACCATCCCCTCGCGGTCTATTCTCCCAAGGCGAAAAAAACCTTCTTTGTCTATGGCGGCACGACAAAGAAGGATGAGCGCCATCTTCTGGCGATGCTCTCCTATTACGACCACGTTCGGAATGAGATCCCAAAGCCCATAGTTGTCCATGACAAGATCACCGTCATCGACCCCCATGACAATCCCTCCATCAACCTCGACCAAGAAGGCCACATCTGGATCTTCGTCAGTGGACGAGCCCAGGCGCGCCCCGGATTCATCTATCGCAGCCGCGAACCGTACGACATCGAAAGCCTCGAACTGGTGAACGAGAGCGAGTTCACCTACCCCCAGCCCTGGTGGTTTACCGGAAAAGGATTCCTCCTGCTCTTCACAAAATACACCAACGGTCGGGAACTCTACTGGAAAACAAGCAGACCCGACGGGACATGGAGCCAGGATCAAAAACTCGCCGGGATGGGCGGCCATTACCAGATGAGCAATCAGCGCGGCGACCATGTGATCACCGCTTTCAACATGCACCCCGGAACCGTCGACCGCCGCACGAACCTCTACTTCCTCCAGACTACAGACCGCGGCGAGACATGGCGGACCGCCGACGGCACGCCGATCGAGCCGCCTCTGACGGATATTCAGAACCCCGCCCTCATTCGCGACTACCAGGCCGAGGCCCGGCTCGTGTACCTCAAGGACATCAACTTCGACTCCGAGGGCCGACCCCTCCTCCTCTACGTCACCAGCGCCAGTTTCGAGCCCGGCCCCAAGGGCGATCCCCGCATCTGGACCTTGGCGAAATGGACGGGCGCCGAGTGGCGGTTCATCGAAATCACCACCTCCACCCACAACTACGATATGGGCTCCCTATACGTGGAGGACGACGGAACCTGGAGAATCATCGCGCCCACCGAGCCCGGACCCCAAAGGCACGGCACCGGTGGCGAGATG
>JABMPG010000625.1 GCA_013203855.1 bacterium | reverse complement strand
GGTCGAGGCCATCGACCACCCAAATCTGGGCGTGACCGTGGACGTCTATCATCTCTGGTGGGACCCCGCCCTCGAAGCCCAGATCCGCCGCGCCGGTGACCGCATTTTCTCCTATCACATCTGCGACTGGCGAACCCCCACGCGGGACTTGCTCAATGATCGCGGCCTCATGGGCGAAGGCTGCATTCCCCTCCGCCGGATTCGCGGCTGGGTCGAGGCGACCGGCTTCAAAGGCTTCAACGAAGTCGAAATCTTTTCCACCGAATACTGGAGCGGCGATCAAGACGCATTCCTCGCCAAGATCCAGAACGCCTACCTGGAGCATTCCTGATGCAAGGAACCGAAATGAACACACAAGACAAGCGAATCGCCCTGGTCACCGGATCGGGACGCGGGATCGGCCGCGGCATCGCCCTCCAACTCGCCCGCGACGGCTATCATGTCATCGTCAACGGCGTCAACGTCGACCCGGCCAACACCGCCTCCGGCGTTTACGAGGTAAAATCGGCTATCGAGGCGAAAGGCGGCACCGCCGATGTGATCCGAGCCGACGTCTCCTCCGCCCAAGATCGACAGAGCCTCGTCGCCATCATCGAAAACCTCGGCCGCCTCGACCTGCTTGTCAACAACGCCGGCGTCGCTCCCACCCAGCGCCGCGACCTGCTCGAGGCCGACGAAGAAAGCTTCGACCGGCTCATCTCAATCAACCTCAAAGGACCCTATTTTCTCACCCGCGACTTGGCACGCCGCATGATCGACTGGAAAAGCGACGGCATTGTCGAACAGCCCCGCATCGCCTTCATCACCTCCATCTCGGCCTATGCATCCTCGCCCTCGCGCGGCGAATATTGCCTCTCGAAGGCCGGCCTCAGCATGGCCGCCACGCTCTTCGCCGACCGCCTCGCCGAGGTCGAGATCCCTGTCATCGAAATCCGCCCCGGCATCATCCGCACCGACATGACCGGCGCGGTCCAGGACAAATACGACCGCCTCATCGCCGAAGGCCTCCTCCCCACCCGCCGCTGGGGCCTGCCCGAAGATGTCGCCAAAGCGGTCAGCGCCTTCGCACGGGGCGATCTCGATTATTCGACCGGCACCGTGATCGATGTGGATGGCGGGTTCCGGATGAGAAAGTTGTAGAGAGAGTTTGAGGTTTGGGGGTTGCGATTCTTCGTGGTGAGTGTCCGGTCGCTACTTCTTTTGCCACCGGTCTTGTTCCCCTAGAACCGATGCCGGGCCATCGCCATCGAGCCAGGCCCGCGCCCTGGTGTCGTGCCTCAACCACGCATCCCAGAAGGCCGTGCTCAGGGCGAGGATCGCCCGGTGATGATTCGGATTTCGCTCCTCCTTGTCGCCGGGGAGAGCGCGGTCAGTGAAGGCGGAGTGTTCGGCGTTGTCGAGAACCAGTTCGTATTTCCCGCCGGACGGCAAGGCCGGGAACACCGCTAAGCGCGACGCCAAGTCGGCGTGGCCGATGATGGAAACGTCCTTCGTCCCGGTCATTAGAAGCCACGGGATACTCACTTCGCCAAAGGCCTTTTCCGAATTGCCTCCTCGCGGGCTGCTCGGGCTCATCGCGATGGCGGCTTTGATCCGAGGCTCGGTGAAAAAAGCCCGGCCCCGGGGCGTGGTCTGTCCGCTTACGGCCTGGGTCGTTACCGCACCGAAAGAATGCCCCGACATGCCCACGCGCGAAAGAGCCAACCTGCCCGCGAGTACATGGTCATCCGCCCCGTTCCACTGTTCGAACTGATCCAGAACGGCGGACACGTCTCTCACGCGCAGGAGGTAATTTCGCGCATTCGCCGCATCGCGCATGGCTTCCATCCGCCGCGCCGGAGACACATCCCGCCACACCGACGTGTCGCTCCCCGGGTGTTGAAGAAACACCGCCACATATCCCCGCGATGCCCAATGCCAGCCCAGATAGGCGCTCCCCTCCCGCGATCCGCCCAGGCCATGACTGAACAGAACAACCGGCGCGGGATTCGCGGCGGGCGGCAGGTAGATGCGCACCGGAATGTTCCGCCCGCGGCCCTCGTCCAGAACCGTCAGGTCCAAAGTTCGGGTCGCGATCGAATCGGAGACGGCCAAGGGGTCGTAAGCCTCGTCAACGCCGAAAGCCTGTGTCACGAAAAAAAGCAGGGAGACATAGAAGAAGAGATGATGATAGGGCCAATTCATGAATTCAGTCTCACATCCTGCCTCAACATAGATCCCACCACTCTCGATAAACCAGATCAAACTCCGGACTGCCCGTCGCGGCCCACAGAACAATGAAATGGTGAACCAGATCGCTCTGGACGATCTGGCGGCCGGTAAGAGATCTCATCTCAATTCGCTGAGCACTCCTCCGCGTAAGGATTCGGTCCATTCGTCATTGTGCCGTCATGCCGGGTGAAGTTCAACCCGTTTCCCATGCGCCCTGTTCATAGCCCGGTCTTCAACCTGCTCCTTTCTCACTTGAGCCCACGGGCCTCTTCCCCAGCCCAGTTTTCACACTGCCGGGCTGGACGGTGCGGTGCGGTTCTGGCAGGATGACGTGACTTAGGCATGGATATGTTCTTCAGAACGGAAATTCCAGAAGACGCAGAAAGGTGGACGACAATGCTGAGAAAAATGGCGGTATCGCTGGTCACGGTTTGGGTGGTTCTGTCAGCATTCGCATGCGGACCCGAAAAGATGATTGGCGCGCCGGTTGCCATGGAGGACAAACCGATGCAGACTCATGCGACACTGTTGATCGAGGCAGAGGGTTTTCAGTTTCCAGGGGGATGGAATCTGGCCAACGACCCTGGCGCTCTGGGCGGGTTTCCTGGGGGAACGGGGATCATGCAGGGGCCGGGCGTGGCCTTCCAGGATCCCAACGCGCCGCCCGTCAAACCGACGCCCGACGCCGTCACAGTGGTCGCCTTGCCGGCGAGCGGGATGTATCACGTCTGGGCGCGCGCGCGGGATTATCTGAGTATCCCGAAGAGCCGGCGCTACACGATCGCCATTGACGGCGAGGCCATGCCCAAGGAAGCGGGCGATCATGGCGCGGATGGCTGGGCGTGGCAGGAAGTGGGCCAGGTCTCGCTCGATGCGGGCGATCACCTTATCGGCCTGCGTGACACGACCGGCTTCTTCCCCCGCTGCGACGCCGTGCTTCTGACGACCATCGACCAGAACCCGAACAGCTTTTCCCTCGACGAAGTGGCCGCCTACAGGACCGAGCCTGAGACCGTCGAGAGCGCTGGCAAGGACATCCTGGAGCCCGTCAAACTGCGCCAGGGAAAAGGCAAGACACTCGCCACCATCGACAACGGCCTGACCCGGATCGTATTCCAGGAACGTCGCGACGCCGAGGGCGAAAAAGCAATCGTCCGCCGCACCTCGATCCGCGATGGAAAGGACTGGCTGGAGATTTCGGGCGGCGAGGAAGAGGCGCTTTTCCTGCTCTATGCGACGGCCTGCGAGGCAGAACTCAAACTGGCGCCCAAGTGGAATACCCCGGAGAACCTTCTTGTCTTCGAGGTCGCCGGAAAGACGGTCGAAGCCGCCCCAGTGACTAACAATCCCTTTTATCCCGGCGTGCCCCTCCGCTTGAAAACGATCTCGGTCCGCAAAACCGGCCCGGCCGCCATCGAGGCGACCTACGAGGCGGTGGGCGAGAAAGGAATCCTGGCAGGCAATCGGGCCGTCGCGACCTGGAGCCTGGAACCAGACGCCCGCGAGGCGAAGTTCGAAATGGCCCTGACACCGGCAAAAACCGGCTATTTCATGGCTGGGATGTGCGCCTTCGACAGTTGGGAGAAGGAAAACGTCGAGTTTGTTCAACTCCCGCCCCTCTATCAGTATCAGCGTCTGCCCAACAGACCCCTCATGGTGACGAGTTCGCTGACACCCCACCCGCTGGCGCTGGTCCAGGTCAAGCCGGAGGGCATGGGAGACCGCGATATCAGCTTTGCGGCGATCGCCGAAATGGGCCGTCTCCCCTATCGCTGGTCCAATTCGACCAACATGATCTACGGCTTCTCCCTCCTCAACACCGAGCGCCGGGCCCAGCCGGCGGTTTTCATGCCGGTTATGGGCGCCGAGGGTTCGAAATGGGAAGCGGGCGAGGCTCAGAGCGTGGCGTGGCGGCTTCTGGCCTATCCGGGTGACTGGAAACAGACCCTCGAGTACTACTCGCAGGAAATCGCTGAAGTGACCGATTTCCGCAAACCGATCGAGGGCTCCCTCACCGAAGCCGTTTTCAACATGCAGAAGCTGATGATGCACAAAGATGGCGGCTGGCACCCGCGCATGAAGGGCTTCTACGACATCGAGACACCCGCCATGGGCAAGCAGGGCGCGCCCCTTGCCCTCATCGAAGCCGCCATGATCTCGCGAAACGAAAAATTCTGGGCCGAACGGGCCTTGCCGACTATTGAGTTCACCCTGCGCAGCCGCGACTCCGCCGTGATCTGGACGGGAAAGGACCACTACGGCAAGCCCTTCTCAGGCCAGTTCCGCGTCCCCAGCATGTTCTACGATACCTCCTATTGGCAGGGCGTCCAGAGCTTGCTCGGAGGCGTGAACCCTTGGCTGCGCGAGTTCGCCCTGCCGGGCGGGCATGTCTATCAGAGCAAAAACTACAACACGGCGCCAACGTGGTCGCCCCTGATGGCCAAATACCGCATGGAGCCCAGCCCAGAACTGCTCGAGCAGATCAAGAAGGAGGCGGACGAATTCCTTGAGAAAGAGATCTATGGCCGCCAGACGGAACCGAAGGGTTTCGATCTCTTCTACAACATCCACTACATTCCCTACTGGTGGGAACTGATCGACCTGTATGAACTCACGGGAGAGAAACGGTACCTCGATGCAGCCGAGGAAGGCGCCTTCCACATGATCGCCGGCCTGTGGTCGATTCCCCAGACGCCCCAGGGCGAGATCCAGATCCACCCCTCCGGCCAAGAGCCCACATGGATGCCAGTCTGGTCCCGCGACAACAAGCCTTACCGGCTGGGCTGGCCCCGCCAGGAGAACGACACGCCCGCGAAAAACATCGAGGCCTGGAAAGTCTCGCCGATCGGCATGGGCCTTGAAACGCCCGGCACCTTCACGACCCACCCACAGACCGTCAACAACATCATCATGGCGAACTGGGCGCCCCACCTCCTGCGCGTCTATCGCCACACGGGACGCGACATCTACCGCACCTACGCACGCCACAGCGTGATCGGCCGCTACACCAACTATCCCGGATACTATGTAAGCAGCCTCACCGACGTTTTCCACACGCCCGACTATCCCTATACCGGGCCCGATCTCACGTCGATCTACTATCACCACATCCCCGTGCATTTCGGCTTCACGGTCGATTATCTCGTCGCCCAGGCAGAGGTCCGGTCGAACGGCAAGGTCCGCTTCCCCTACGCCAAGCAGAAAAACTATGCCTGGTTCGACGAACGCATGTATGGCCTCGAACCCGGCGAGATCTTCGGCGAGAAGGGCGCGGTTTTGTGGATCGAAGAAGGCGTGGCCAAACCCGAGAACATCATGGTGGACTGGATCGCCGCGCGCAGTGCGGACCGCTTCTATCTCATGCTCATGAGCCAAGCCGATGAGCCGATGACCGTGCAACCGAACCTGGACGCGAAGAAGATCGGGCTGGCCGATGGCGACATCCGGATCTATGTGAACGGCAAGGCCGAAGCAAGCGTCATGAAAAGCCTGTCCGAGAAGAGCGTGACCATACCCCCCAAAGGAATGATCACCCTCTCGATGCCCGCCCAACCCAAGGAAACCCCGCCGACCGTTCCGCCTCTCGAAAACGGCCACGTCGTCACGAACCTGGCCCCCTGGGGCGAACTGCACACCTTCCGCATCCGCTCCCCCTTCGGAAAAGATTCGATCTTCACCGTCCTCATCAGCGATCCGGTGCAAGGCGCTTCGGCGAAGATGAATGTAAGGATCGCAGAGAAAACAAGGACGCTACAAGTCCCTGAATGGCCCTACGAGTTCTCCATCTCCCCCCTGACCATCGGCGAACCCGTCACCTTCGATTTCACGATCGGCGGCATCGAAGAAAAACCGGACAGGACCGTACGAGTGACAATGCCCTGAGCAAAACCGTAGCGGCCCGGTCGAAGTCAGCCGGGCCGCAATCAGCGTGTGACGGAGAACTCCCCTGTGGCAGCAACTTGATGCTCAGGTATCAGGACTATCTTCGCCGATTCCGGACGAGCGTCACCGCGCAATCGAGGGCCGCCCTCAGGCTGTCGGGACGGGCGAAGCCTTTTCCGGCGATGTCGAAAGCCGTGCCGTGGTCAGGCGAGGTGCGGATGAAGGGGAGGCCCATCGTGACGTTGACTCCGTCGTGAAAGGCGAGCGTCTTCACAGGGATCAGAGCTTGGTCGTGGTACATGGCAAGGACGGCGTCGAAGGCGCCTTCGCGGTGGAAGTGGAAGATCGTGTCGGCCGGGAGGGGGCCATGGGCGTCGATCCCGCGCGAGCGGGCGACGACGATGGCCGGTTCGATGAGATCCCTCTCCTCACTGCCGAAAAGGCCACCTTCTCCCGCGTGAGGGTTCAGGCCCGTTACGCCGATACGAGGGCGCGCCGGAGTCTTCCCCTCTCGCGCCTGGAGGCCAAAGCACGGGATAAAGGAATCGAGCAACTCGAGTTTCTGAAGGATGCCCTCGCGCGTGAGAAGGCCCGGCACCCTCGACAGCGCGACATGGATCGTCGCCAGCGCCACGCGCAGCCCGCCGCCCACGAGCAACATTGCCACGTCCGCGCCACCCGCGAGATCGGCCAGCATTTCGGTATGGCCCGGATGAGGGCATCCCGCCGCCTGGAGTGCCTCCTTGTGAAGCGGGGCCGTCACGACCGCATCGGCCCGACCCGACTGGATCAGCGCCACCGCACGGCGGATATAGGCCCACGCCGCCGCGCCACATTGGGCCAAAACGCGACCCTGGACCAGTTCCCCCTCAAATCGGAAATCCTCCGGCTCGAGAACGGGCACCGCGCCGGGGTCCATCGCGCGATCCGGCACATCCGACAGAACCTCGATCCGAGGCATCGCAAACTCGGGCAATCCCCGCCCGACCTGTTCCAGAAGCCGCGCCTCTCCCACGATGAAGGGAATGACCTCCGAGTATTCGGCCCGGCGTTCCCCGCCCATCTCCCGGAGAAGATTCAGAACGATCTCCGGGCCCACCCCTGCCGGATCGCCTGATGTTATCGCGACTCGAATGGATTTCGTTGTCGGCATTCATCTCTCCGTTCAAAGGTCAGAGTTCGAGATCTTGCAGTCGGCCTGGAACCAGAGTCTTTTCCCTGCCACCGCTCATCTTAGGCCCGAGAGAGCCGAGTTGCTAACTCAAAACTCCAAACTCCCTTGAACTCCTCCCGTCAAAGTGCTGTAATCATCCGGCCGGAGTCCCGGCTTCTCCAGCGACGCACTCAGGGCAAAGGAGGCGCTTGTCATGCCCATGAAGTTGAACGATATCCTCGACGGAGCGGTGAAATTCGGCGCGTCGGATGTCCACCTCAGTGAGACCGAGGCGCCGTATCTGCGCGTCCACGGCGTCCTACGGCCCGTCCAGGCGCCCCCTCTCACCCATGAACTCCTCCGTGGCTATGTCGCCGACATCATGCCGGCCAGCCTAACCGGCACCCTCGAGAGCCGGCGCGGCGCCGACTTCGCGTATGCCTACAACGATCAGGTCCGCTATCGCGTCAGCGCCTACTACGAGCGCAACCGCCTCAAGATGGTCCTCCGGACCATTTCTCTAAAGATCCCCACCGTCGAGGAACTTGACCTTCCCGAGGTCCTGAAGAAAATCTCCATGCTCCATCGCGGCATGGTCCTCGTCACCGGAGCTACCGGCAGCGGAAAGTCGACCAGCCTCGCCGCCATGATCCACCACGCAAACGGCCACTCGAACCGCTGCTTGATCACCATCGAGGACCCCATCGAATTCATCCACCAGAACCAGCGCTCCATCGTCACCCAGCGCGAGGTCGGCGTGGACGTGCCCGACTTCAACACCGGCCTCATCCAGGCCCTGAGGCAAGACCCCGACGTGATTCTCATCGGTGAGATGCGCGATGTGGACAGTATGCGCATCGCCCTGCGCGCCGCCGAAACCGGCCACCTCCTCTTCAGCACCCTCCACACGACAAACGCCGTCCAGACCATCGAGCGCATTCTCTCGACGTTTCCCGAGGGAGAGCGGGATCTGATCCGAGAAGAGATCGCCTTCAACCTTAAGAGCGTGATCTGCCAGCGCCTCGTGCGACGTCCCGGTGGCCAGGGCCGCATCGCAAGCATGGAAATTCTCGTCGTCAATTCGACCGTCGAGAAACTGATCTACGAAAACCGAATCCGCGACATTCCCGGCCTTATTTCCGGTCGCCAGGACGGCATGCGGACGTTCGACCAGTGTCTCGCCGACCTCGTTCGCGAGAGCAAGATCGACCAGAAGGAAGCGGAAACCGCCTGCGATGACCTCTACGCACTGCGCCGTTTCATCCGAGGCGAATCGGCCGCCGGAGAAAGCGGCGGCGGAATCATTGCAGGATTCTAAAGCAGTGTCTAGATCTTTGGGTTCAGAGTCAAAGGCAGGTCGTCAATAGCCGAACTTCGAACCCTGACTCAAAACTCTAGACTCAAGACTCTGAACTAAGAAAATCGGGGGAACCAGACAATGACCCACGTGAACAACTCGACCCAGGCGACTAGCCGCATCCGCACCGGCATCCCCGGACTCGACACAATCCTCGACGGCGGATTCCTGCGCCACAACAGCGTCCTCCTCAAAGGGGCGCCAGGAACGGGTAAGACGTCCCTCGGCATTCAGATCCTGCTCCAGGGAATCGAGGAAAACGAGGGGGGCATCATCTGCTCATTCGAACAGTTCCCCCAGCAACTGCGCCGAGACACCGAGGCCTTCGGCTGGGAACTCGACCGACTCGTCGACGAGAAGAAACTCGTCATGCTCTTCCTCCAGCCCGAAGACCTGGCCGCTCCCAAAGGCGCCGCCGCCTCCCCCCTCGTCTCCCGCATCGCCCAGATCGCCGAGGAGATCGGCGCGCGACGGCTCCTCCTCGACAGCATCTCTCACTTCAACCGCCTCAGCGCCGACCCAGTCGAGTGCCGCTCGGTCCTCCTGCACTTCATCAACGAAATCAAATCACTAGGCATCACCCCGATCCTGACCGCCGAACTCCACCACGCCGGCGACCGCGAGTTCTCCTTCGAGGAATACTTGGTCGACGAAGTGGTGCTGATCCACAACGAACTCGCCTCCTCGGCCGCCAGCCTCCCCCAGCGCAGCATCGAAGTCACCAAAACCCGCGGCCACGCCCACGTCCGGGGCCGCCACCCCGTGCGATTCGTCGATAGCGGACTGGAGGTCTATCCTCACATTCTGCCCGAGCCCTTCCTCGCCGACGAAACCGCCGGGGCCGATCTCGAGCCGGTGCCATCGGGCATCACGGGAATCGACGAGATGCTTGGCGGAGGCTATCCAAAGGCCGGCGCCACCATTCTGGCAGGCATGTCGGGAGCCTATAAAACGACACTGGCAGGAGCCTTTCTAGCCGAAGGAGCCCGACGCGGCGAGAAAGGACTCTTCCTCACTTTTGAAGAAACGCCCGCCCGCCTGGTCGGAATGCTGGCCCGGCGCGGGATCGATCTCGGCGACGCGGTCAGAAATGGAACGGTCGTCATCCGCCACCACGTGCCAAAACAGAGCAGCCTCGATGAAATCTTCGCCCACCTTCACGAAGACCTCGACCAGGGCGGCCTGCGGCGCGTAGTCATCGACAGCCTCGAAGATTTCGAGCGTTCCATCCACACCCCCGCCGCGTACAAAGACTACCTCGGCATGTTCCTCGCCGCCCTCACCCGCCACAGCGCGACGGCCCTCCTCACCGAAAAACTCGAGAACATCAGCGGAGCCAACCCGATCACCGACATTCGCTACGTCTCGATGGTCGACACAGTTATCTATCTCGGCAACGTCGAAATCGAAAGCCGCATCCACAAGGTGATCTCGATCCTGAAATCGCGCGGAGCCAGGGCCGATGCCGACCTGCGCGAGATCGACTGCGACGAGCGCGGCCCCCGCGTGGGCGAAAAATTCCACGGCATGTCCGGCATCCTCCAGGGCGTCGCCCACGGCCAGTACAAACAAACCGTCGAGGACATCTTCCAACCCCTATACTTCATCCGCGACTTCGCACGGATTGCCGCCGGAGAGCAAGTCGCCGACACCCAACGCCGAACCGTCCTCGCCGACATCCTCAAGCAAACCGGCTCCCTGGAAGCAGCCCTCAAAGACCACTTCGGCTTCGACCCGGAGACGGAAAAGGCGCGATGAAGGGGAAAACGCCGTTCTTGAAGCGCTGGCCTGGCGGCTGGCGCTGCGGGAAGGGACGAAGTATATTCCGGAGAAGGGCGAGAGGCCTATGCGGCTGTTCGTCCTGCCCACTCGGGTGGGCCCGCCAAGCGAACCGTCCAGGAGGGAAGATCGCGCCACAGCGGGCGCGTGAAGCCCCCGAAAAGCAAGAATCCATGCCGGACCAGCCCAAAACCCCGGCAGCGGCAAGAAATCGCCTCTCCGCCGGGCCAAACGCGCACCACCTCGTCTCACCCGTAAAGGATCGAGGTTATTCGCCCGGACTACGGTGGCTATTCTTGACACTGCCCTGGATGCGTGTTACCTTATGGGGATTATCCTCGGGCTTGTGTATCCCCGAGGAGAGAGTAGAGGGGATGACGAAGTCGGGGGCCGTTCCGCGCCGATATCAAGCGTCTTTCATGATCTCATCACCACAATATGCCACCTGGAGACAGTCCGTTGGATAGCCGATTTCATCCGGTTTACCATAGCTACACCTATCTGGCCGGGTCCCGAGTGGACGTGGAACGCGTTCTCGAACAGGATGTCGTTCGAGAAGACGTGCAGGACCTGGTTGACGAATTTTCCGAGCCGCCGCACTTTTACGAGCGACTCAGCCCAGTCACGACCATGATCGGTGAAAACCCGATCAAGGGTCGAAACTGGACCGACATGATGATCAAGTGCTACCGGATGTTCGGAAAGATCTTCACCCGGTCGGCCGGCATGTTCGAGCAGTCCCTGAACGGGGAAGAAGAGAAGAAGCCGATGGTGCCCTTCTCCTCGATCACGATCGATCCGGACACGCTGGTCCGCCTGATCGAACGCGACTATGAGGCGGGAGAAACCTCCTACGGAAAACTGATCGAACTTTTTGAGACAGGCGTCATCTCTCCCTCCGTTACCGTGCCATTCCATCCCATCCTGCCCCTGTTGCGCAGCAGTTTCGACCAGCGACTGTGCATCCGGCTCGGCCTGCTTTTCTACCGGCCGATTCTCAAGGCATTCGAGCGATATCTCAAAGAAATCGAAGAAGACCAGATGGTGGTGACCTTCTGGGCGCCCGAGGCAATAGCGAGCCACGAGGTGATCCGGATTCTCCACGAAGAGTTCACCGCCTTCTGTAACAAAGAAAAGTTCAAAAAGCCCCATCTAGTCCTTCTTCTTGACGCGGACATGGCTCCGGATATCCCGCTGGACGCCCTGATGAAGAGCTGGTGCCAGACATCGGTTCCCGGCCACAAGGATTCCAACATATCCGTGGTCTTCCGGGACCCGGCTTTCAGCGAATGGATGATGACCAGCCATCCGTCGATCAAGAAAATCATCGACCGCACCATCGCCAAAGTCGACGGCGGCCTGGACGAGATAGAGGTGGACTACTCCTGGTCCCACTTCGAAAGCCTCGAAGCCCTCACCTATTCCCCCCGCGACGCGGTCCATCTCGAACAACGCATCCTGAAATTGTGCGAACTGGGATACCTCGCGATTTCGCCCGACACCTTCGTGCGCCGCAAGATGGCCGGAAACTTCGGCCTGGCAGCCGACGAACCGCTCCCCATCC
>JABMPG010000624.1 GCA_013203855.1 bacterium | reverse complement strand
TACTTCTTCTACATCGGCGGAAACGACACGGCCGAGACGGCGAACATCATCAACGAAATGGCTAAGGAGGAAGGCTACGAACTGCGGGTTTTCCACATTCCGAATACCATCGACAATGACCTCTTGGAGACCGATCACTTCCCCGGATTTGGCAGCGCCGCCAAGTTTGTCGCCCAGGCGTTCATGGGCGATGACCTCGACAACCGCTCCCTGCGCGGTATCAAGATCAATGTCGTCATGGGCCGTCACGCCGGTTTCCTCACTGCGGCCTCCGTTCTCGGACGCCTCGACAAGAATTCCGGTCCCCATCTGGTCTATGTGCCCGAACGCGAGTTCAGCATGGAACAGTTCATCGTCGACGTCGATAGAATCTACGGCAAGTTGGGGCGCTGCATCATCGCCGTCTCGGAAGGCATCCATGATGACAAGGGCGAGATGATCGTCCACAAGTACGCCGCCCAGAGCGAAGTCGACTCTCACGGCAACATTCAGCTCAGCGGCACCGGCGCCCTGGGCGATCTGCTGGCTGGGGCCATCAAGAAGGAGCTCGGCAAGAAGTATGAGAATCTGCGCGTTCGCGCCGACACCTTTGGCTATCTCCAGCGCTGCTACCCTGGCCTGGTCTCCGCCGTCGATCAGCAGGAAGCCTTCATCGCGGGGGAGAAGGCCGTGAAGCTCGCCCTGGCTGTTGACATCGACGGAAGCGTGGCCCTCGTTCGTCGCAAGGGTCCCAAGTATGCCATCGACTACGTCCGTGTCCCTCTCAGCAGTGTCGCCAAGGAAACCACCAGCCTGTCGGCGAAGTTCATCAACAAGGCCGGCAACGACATCACGAAGGCCTTCCTCGACTACGCCTTGCCTCTCGTTGGCCAGCTGCCCAAGATCGCCTTGTTCAAGGGTTACAAAGTGAAAAAGAAGAAGTAGCTCGGCGCCAGTAGATCAGGAGTCGGAAGGACTTTTCGCTCCGACTCCTGACTTCTGCCGCCGAACGCGATCTGTGGCAGAGTCGCCCGCGGCTGTGCGGCGTTTTCTGGAAGCAGGATCCCATGCAAATCATCGAACCCTCTGTCGAACTCCTGGCGATCACCCCGAACGCTGAAGAACTGATCGAGCGGGCCGGACGCACCTGCTACAAGAGTGAGGACCGGGCTACCCCGGACTCCGCCGCCCGATTCATCCGGATGCTCCTCAGTCGTGGCCACCTTTCGGTCCTCGAGCACGCCACGGCCACCCTTAAGTTCGTCTGCGACCGCGGTGTGAGCCACGAATTGGTCCGCCACCGCACCGCTGCCTTCTCCCAGGAATCCACCCGGTACTGCAACTACGGCCAGGATAAGTTCGGTCGGGAGATCCGCCTGATCCGGCCGCCCCTGATTAGCGATGAACAGAAGCAGATCTGGCAGGCCGCCGTTGAAGCGGCCGAAAAGGCCTACCTGGACCTCCTGGACAAGGGCGCCCCGCCCGAACTTGCCCGTAGCGTTCTCCCCCATTCGCTGGCCACCGAGATCGTCATGACGGCCAACTTCCGCAACTGGCTGCACTTCTTGGACCTCCGCTGCGCCCCCGCCGCCCATCCCCAGATCCGCGCCTTGGCCGAAATGGCCCGAGACCTCCTGAAACAACAAGTTCCGAACGTATTCGGAGCATTGGGATAAAAATCGAAACCCGCCGGGGGTGTGATCCCGGCGGGTCGATTGAATTCGGTGGACTGAGGGGTTTTCACCTGGGTAACCGCCAGGCTCCAGCCAGCACACCGCCTAAGCGGTTGACCCTAAGCGTCAGCCACCTCGCTTTGTTCGTTGTATGTCATTGTTTGACCACCTCCTTTCATAGCGTGAGAGTATTAAACACGGACTTTCCCCCGTGGCGCAAGGGCAAAAAGACGGAAAATCGCAAAAATCAACGCGATGTGCGGACATCTGTCTCCCTTTTCCCAATCTGAAGGCCTTAAAACACTGAACTTTGATCTTGACGGGTCGGCCCCGATGGCCTATTACCAAGGGAGAGAATTCGGCTGAAGAATTCCCGGCCCGGGCACTCCACCCGCGTCCACTCGAGGCGTCCCTTGCTGTCCTTCCCTGCGCGAACATCCCGTCTGCTCCCCCTTCTGGCCTCCCTGGTCATTCTGGTGTGTGGTGCTGAGAGCCTTTGTCGAGCCGAGATCGTCTCTCTGGCCTTCTCCAGCGACGGCCAATACCTCGCGTCGCTCGAACGCGAGGGAAATCTCTATGTTCATGATGCTCTTTCGGGCGTGGAGGTCTTCAGTCTTTCGGAAATCGCGTGTGGCGAGGAGATCGCCTGGCGGCCCAACCTCCCCGAACTGGTCGTCGCCCTGAATGAAGGCAATGGGTGGGATCTGTTCCTCCTGGGATTGGACGGTACCCGGCAAAGGCTCACTCAGTCGCCCGCCCAAGACTGCTGTCCCCAGTGGATGGACGGTGATCGCCTGGTATTCGCCGGTTGTCGCGGCGGCAACACGGATCTGTTCAGTCTCGAGACTGATCGGACCAGCCCGCAGCCCTTCCTGACCCGGCCACACGATCAGTGGGGCGCGATGCTTCAGCCCCATGGCCCATTCCTCGCCTTCTTTTCTCAGGAAACTGCCGAGCCGAGCCTCTGGCTGTCCCGTCCCTACCGCGAGCCCATCGTCCTGGCCTCTCTGGACCCGCGGGGGGAACTCGAGGACGTCTCTGCCGCATGGGCCGCAGGGGGAGAGTATCTGGTCTACGTTCAATTGGGCGTGACAGGGAACGAAATCCGCGCCTTCGATCCTTGGACGGAAACCCACCAGAGCCTCCTGTCGGGCCCGGACATCCGTCGCGCTCTCGCCAACGTGCAGGAGAAATGGCTTATCGTCGAGGACGCCGAAGGGCTGACCCGGTATGACTTGATCGGCTATCAAGTCGGGCTCGATTCGGGCCGCCCCGTCCGCGCCCAGGGTCTCTCCCTCGGCCACCCCACGATCGGGGGGCCGGAAATGGGCTTCGCGGCTATCGTCGAGGGACGCGGCGTGGCCCTGGCCCCTTCACCCGACGGCCCCTTTCGATTTCTCTTCTTCGACCTGAGAGGCGAGCTCTATCTGGCCGAGCGTCTGGCCGACCTGGGCCACTTGAAGGAGGCGGAGCAGAAATACCGCGATCTCGAAAAAGGACCCATGTCTCCCGACGACCTGGCCGAGGTCTGCCTGCGGCACATGGTTTTTCTGCGCAAACAGGACCGCCCACTCGAAGCGCTGCGCCAGATCGATCTCATCGGCGCTATGGATCCCCAACAGGTGGACCCGGTGCGTCTTGCTCTCCTGAAGGGCGCAATCCTCTTTCTCGAATCCAACCGTCCCGACGCGGCCCTGAGCGTTCTACGCGACGCTCGCATCCTGGCTGCGGAAGAAGGCGAAGCGACCGAGTCGGAAGACGACGCCTTTGATTCCCTGCGGGTTCTGGAGACGGGAAGCCGCAAACTTGTGTCGCTCTACCGGGACGCGCATCGAGCCCTTCGCAGCAACCGCGAAGAGGCCGCTCTGGACGCCATGGAAGAACTTGTGAGCGAGGAGGGAGAAAGCCCACTCGTCCGGAGAATCATCCTCGATCTCCTGCATGACCCCTACGCCTGGGAGTCCCTCACTGAGGGACGCAGCCCCTTCCGTATCTACCATCGCCGCCAGCGTATAGAGGGAATTCTCCTGGCACTGGAGGACAAGGCCGCCCGGCCGAAAAACTCCCCCATGCTCGAATATGGGCATCCGGGCGAGTTCGACGAGGACGTTACCCTCGAACGCCTTCACCAGGAACTCTTTCAGGTGCTTATCAAGTCGGCCAACTATGAACCCGCACGGACGATCGCCCTCCGGATGCTTGAGGAAAACGGGCTCGACGCTCTTGGAGTGTCGGACTATCTCGACTATTTCCTCGAAGCGGACCGGACCGACGTGGATATTCAGCGCCTCTTCCGCGAAGTTCTTCTCTCCGCCCAATTCGCCCCGATCCTCGAGGCAAGGATCGGCAGCGATCCGATCCAAAAGCCGAAGCTCGCCCTTGCCCGAATCAAACTCTCTCTCCTCGAAGGTGACCTTGACCGCACGCAGGAACTGCTGACGTCGACCCGTCGGCTCTTCCACGAATTGCCCGTCGAGACATTCACCGTCGATGTCGCCCGTCTGCAGGTCCATCTCTACATCTTCGCGGCCAAACGGGCCGAGCGCCTCCATAACTGGGAAGAGGCCCGGGACATGTACGAGATCGTCCTGTCACTGCTCGAAAAGTACATGCCCGACCAGACAGGAACCTATATCCAGCTGCGCGCGGCGATCTCCGAGCTCGAGCAGGGGGCGAAAGCTCCCGAAGTCCTCTGGCAGATGCAACTTGTCGTGCGAGGTCTCGGAGACGACCTGCTCAATCCGACGATGAGCGCCGACCAGATCCGTATCGGCG
>JABMPG010000623.1 GCA_013203855.1 bacterium | reverse complement strand
GAACCGGCTTCGAGGGCGGGCAGGCCAAAGCCTTCCGCCAGGGATGGCAGGATGAAGAGCGTAGTATCGCGGTACAGGGCGAGAAGATCGCTGTCGGAGGGCGCCGGCTCGATCCGGGCCTCCTCGCCGAGACTGCGGGCAGCGCACTCTTTCTCAAGCCAATGCCGCGTTTCCGGATCGGGCGGACAGAAAAGGTGAAGGGGATAGGCGCTGCGGATCTCCAGAGGCACCCCGGCATATCCGCTCAGCAGATTCGGAAGATTCTTGGACGGATTGCGGGAGCACAGGGCCATCAGAAAGCGCTGCCGGGGCTTGGCCGAATCGGCGCCGGCGTCTGGATCGAATCGCAGGCCGGGAGAGGCTACCGTGATCCGATCGGCGTTGAGGCCAAGGTCGTCGATCAGATCGCTCCGGACCGCATGGGAAATCGGGAAGAGAAGGTCAACGTCCCGGAGTTGTTTCACACGCCGGAGATAGCGCTCCCGGGCCGCCTCGGGCCACTGGTCCAGAAAATGGGCGGGATCCTTGAGCGGAATAAGATCATAGACGGTCGCGGCGCAGGGAATCCGACGGGTTGCGCGCCAGTTCGAGGGACCATGCAGTGGGCTGAGAATATGCAGCAGGTCCGCGCCCTCGCCCAGGGCGGCCTTCTCCAGCGCGCGTGCGTCGGAAGATGCTTCGTCCTGAAGCCGCCCTGCGATCTTCCGCCAGGGGCCGGGTGAAGGATCGGGCGCGGCGATATGCCGGATGGCCCTGGCGCCGGCCGTTTGCAGCTCCGGTTCCGGGCGTTCCCGGCTGAGGATCAGAACGATCTCAAGCCGGTTTTCTTCTTGATGGACCAGCAACGCTTCGATCAGGCCCTGGGAATAGTGCCCGATCCCACGCCACGCATCTTCCCCCTGAAGAATGCGGGCGTCGAGGGCGATCGTGAGGGGTCTGGCCGGGGAGATCGACATCACGTTCCTGTACCGGATATCGAAACGGGCCAGCCCGATCGTGTCGAGCCGGCCCGTCCGGGTATGCTGTTCTGCCTGTCAGTACCCGATCAGGCGGATCAGGATTGGTCTTCGTTCATCCCGCCGAAGGCATGTTCGGGCTGCTGGTCGTCGGCCTCTTCGGCGTGCTCTTCGTCTTCCCCTTCGGGACGGATGGTCTGCACGTCGAAGTCACGATAGCAGGTCAAGCCGGTGCCGGCGGGAATCAGCAGGCCCATGATGACGTTCTCCTTCAGGCCCCGCAGGCGATCCACCCGGCCGCGGACGGCGGCGTCGGTGAGAACGCGCGTAGTCTCCTGGAAGGATGCGGCGGAGATGAACGAGTCGGTTTCCAGAGAAGCCTTCGTCAGGCCCAGAAGACGCGGCCTGGCCACTGCGGGCTTGCCGCCCTTGCCGATGGTCCGCTGGTTTTCTTCCTGGAATTCGAACTTGTCCACCTGCTGGCCGTAGAGGAAGCGGGTATCGCCTACCTCTTCGACCACCACCTTCTTCAGCATCTGACGAACGATGCTTTCGATGTGCTTGTCGTTGATGTTCACCGACTGCAGCCGGTAAACCTCCTGCACCTCGGCCAGCAGGAACTCCTGAACCGCTTTCTCACCCAAAACACGCAGGATGTCATGCGGGTTTGGCGAACCATCGGTGATGGGCGATCCTGCCGTGACCTTCTCGCTATCGCGAACCGTCAAGTGGCGCACCAGAGGGATGTTGTAGAGCACCTCGTCACCATTTTCGGCCACGATGGCCACCTTGCGAACGCCCTTGACGATTCCGCGGAACTGAACGGCGCCGTCGATCTCGGCGATGAAAGAAGCGTCCTTGGGCTTGCGGGCCTCGAAGAGCTCGTCAATCCGCGGCAAACCGCCCGTGATGTCCTTCGAGCGGACCTGGATACGGGGAAGACGGGCCAGAACCCGGCCGCGTTCCACCTCGTCACCGTCCTTCACCCGGGCGGCCAGAATCGCGCCGGCGGTCAGATTGTAGTTGGAGAGAATGTTCCCCTCTGCGTCCAGAATCTGGATGGAAGGATGGCGCTCTTCCTTATGCTCGGTGATGATCTTGTGAGTCAGGTTGGTCTTCGGGTCGAAGTCCTCGCGGATCGTGACCCCCGAGATAACGTCCACAAACCGGACCATGCCCGAGTCCTCGGCCAGAATCGGCGTGTGGTGGGGATCCCAGCGCACAAACTGCTCGCCCTTCTCCACTTTTTCGCCGTCGGCCCTGGTCAGGGTGGCGCCGTAGCGGATGTTGGGCAGGCGCTGGAGGGTGTTCCCCGTCTCGTCCTCGATATCGATCGAGCCCGTGCGGTTGATCACCACCAGCGTTCCGTCCGATCGGATCACGGTCTTCAGGCCTTCCTTGAACCGGACCACACCGTCCTGTGCCGCTTCGTACCAACCTTCGAGGGAGCGGCTGGCCGCGCCACCGATATGAAAGGTCCGAAGGGTCAGCTGCGTTCCGGGCTCGCCGATGGACTG
>JABMPG010000622.1 GCA_013203855.1 bacterium | reverse complement strand
GTACTCCTCGAACATGGGCCGATTCTCGCGGGGCGGTCCGGGGAGGGCGATGAAGTACACCGGGGGCCGGGAAGGATTGCCATCGACTGCCAGGTCGAGCTGGAAGCCGGGCGCGGTGCCCCAGTTGTTATAGAGCGTGCGGGCCTCGCGGGGGATCAGGCACTGGACCCGGTTGCTCACGGGTGGGTGGGTGTCGCGGTGCCGGAAGCGCTCGGCGATCATGTCCCATGCCCTGGCGTCTTCGCGGAGATCGGTGCCGAACACTTTGCACACGGCTTCTCGGGTGAGATCATCTTCCGTGGGCCCGAGGCCTCCGGTCATGATGACGACCTCGCACCGTTCGGCCAAGTAGCGCAGGGCGTCCGCCACGGAGGCCGTATCGTCGGGAGCGGCGACGTGTCGCATGACGCGCAGCCCCATGGCGGTGAGCCGGTCACTCAACCATTGGGCGTTCGTGTCGGGATAGAGACCTTGGAGGATTTCAGTGCCGGTGGAAAGAATGCCCGCGATGGTGGGTGGCATGGGCGGAGTCCCTTTCTGTTTTGCTATCCGCGCTCTTCGAGTATCCACGGATCGAGGAAGAGCGCGTGGATGGCGAGCGCTTCTGGAATCTGCCCTGGCAGGATCCGCACCGCCGCGGAGAGGTCGTGTCCGGTCGTATCCGCGAAGGGGACGGCGATGGACCATGCCACGCCTGCGGCGCGAATGGCAACCACGCCCGACTCGCTGTCCTCGAAGCCGATGACTTGGGGAAAGTCCTCGTGAGAAAGCCCCATGGTGTGGAGAGCGATGCTGTAAAGGTCGCGATGGGGTTTGAGGCGGATCTCCGAGGAATCGGTGGCGGTAATGAAGGCGTCGTAGAGCCGTTGGGGACTCCCGAAGTGGGAAAAAAGAGACTCCCGTTTCTCTGCGGAGACTGGCCAGTCCGAGATCTCCTTTCGCAGAATGGAGAAGACCTCCCCAAGGACGATGTTCGCCTCATAGGCGATGGAGGACGTTACGACGGCCACCGGAGCGGGGTGGTGGGAAAGGTATCGTCCAAGGGTTTGAAGCCTCGTGCGCATGACATCGGTCGAGTTGGTTACGACTTCCGGGTTTCGGGCTTGCACGTGATCGGCGAGGATTTCGGTGAAGAGCCCGAGATCTTTTCCGAGCCAGCCCTTGACGGCGGCGAGGAAGATGCCGATGCCGGGCATTGTCTCGATCAAGTGGGCGTCGGGCGAGCCCAGCACCTTGGCGGCGCGGTTTTGTCCCTGGCCGTCCTGAATGTCGCCGAGAATCTGATGATAGCGCGCGTAATAGATATCGATGGAGGCGCGGACGCGGTCGGGTAAGCGCTGGACGCGGAAGGCTTCGAGAAGTTGCTTGCTTTCTTTTTCCGCGAGTTCATCCACTCTCTTGTCCGCGTCGGGGAAAACCTGCCCGTCGGCCAACTTGGCGAAGACGGGCTCCTTGAGCAGCGCGTGGAGGCCGAGAGCGGTCACGTTTCCTAGAACCTCCTGCTGGCGTTTTCTATCCCGTCCGTGAGCGAGAGTCCAGCCCGCGCAGCGTATCCAGGCCTTCAGGCATTCCATGGGCTGGAAGGCGTCGGCGTAAGTTGCTATAAGGTACTCGACGTGCTTGGTCGTGGAGTTACCGATGACGTGGGGGTAATCTTCGTGGGGGTCGAGCCCGGGCCACAGCTCGGGCGTGGTCCGTCCCGTCACCTGGCGGACCATCCACTCGAGAGAATGCAGGCACAAGGGCTCGGTCGTAGTGGTTGTGCCGTCCATGTCTTTAACGATACCTGCGATGCGCCGTAGAGGCTCTCGCGGGCGGGGGGGCAGGGGATACAGTTCGAACGGCGCATAGATGTACGAGGGGTTTCGGACGATGGCGATTTCTTCGCTGCCGAGAATGGCGACGCTCTTGCCGAGAAGATCGACCGCTTCTCTCGCCGTGGCTCGTTTGGGTAGGTGATCCATGGTCCGCCTCTGTTCAGGATTCTCTCGACCGCCGCCGCATGCCCACGTTGGCGATCAGTCCGAAGATAAGATAGTTCGTGACGAGAAACGATCCGCCGTACGACATGAAAGGTAGCGGCAGACCCGTCACGGGCAGGAGGCGCACGGACATGCCGATGTTCATGAACACGTGTATTAGCACGATGCTCAGCAGCCCCACCACCAACAGTTTTCCGAAGGGATCGGCGGAGTAAATGCCGATCCTCAGCGTTCGCCAGACGACAAGCAGATAGAGGAGAAACAGGACGAGGCATCCCACGAGGCCGAACTGTTCTCCGAGGGAGGAGAATATGAAGTCGGTATGGTGCTGCGGGAGAAAGCGGTAGCGGGACTGGGTGCCTTTGCGCCATCCTTTGCCGAAGAGTCGCCCCCCGCCCAGAGCCATCTCCGCCTGCCGGATGTTCCAGTCATCGTAACTGGGCTTGACCCGTTCGTCTTTCTCACTCGCAGGGCTGCCGTAAAGGATCTCCTCGATTCCGGGGGTTTTCAAGGGTTGGGAAATGGGCTCGAGGAAGACCCGGATACGTTTGAGTTGGTAATTGCGCAGGCCGGGCACGGTGTTCGCTGTCATCAGGAAGACTGTGCACGCGAGCATCAGCATCAACCCGATTGCCGACGCGGTGAGCACGATCCGCCAGCGCAGGCCCGCGACGAAGAGAAGCAGGAAGGGGAGGGGCAGGAATACCGAGGCTGTGCCCAAGTCGGGCTGACGCGCGATCAGGGCCATCGGAATCGCCGCGAGGATCAGGGGGGGGAGGCACTCCCAGACTGTTTGCAGTTTGTCTCGGCGCCAGGCGAGCCAGTGAGCCAGGGCTATAACCGTGGCGATTTTCGCGAATTCCGACGGTTGGAACCGCAGGGCGGCTCCTGAGAAGCGCAGTTCCAGCCACGATGCCGCGCCGCCCGCCTTGATCGTGCCGAGAATACCCAAGTCGCCGTGGGCGAGCACCAGGATGAGGAAAAGCAGAGTGATTGCGTAAGCCGGCCAACCCAGAACCTTGAGCCATCGGTAAGGGATGACGAGTGCCAGAAAGAAAATGGCCAGCGCGACCTTCCACCACGTGAGTTGGCCGTTGACGTAGCGTTCCATTCCTGCGACGTCATGGGTGCTGCCGTCCAGGACGAGCAGTCCGAACCCGGTCGTCAACAGAAGAAAAGCCAGGAGCAGAAAGTCGAACTGGCGCAGGAAGTGAAGGAAGCCGCTGGGCTGCTGGGGCATTGATATCGCGGAGATTACAGGAATGGGGCGTGATGCCCGTGAGCGGGTCTGGACCACGACCAAGTGAAGAAGAGAATAGCATCTTCCCGCAGCGGCGAACAGGCGAAAATCCCTCTCTTCGCGCGGATCGGTCCTGGCCGCGGAAACGAGAACGGTAGTAGCCAGTAGCCGACCATTCGTGATCATATGGGCGGGATCCTTTGAAACGAGATGAATTATGGTCCGCTGGCTTTCACTCACGACTCCAAAACCTCCTTGTTTTCCTTTGACTTTTGTGTTGCGTCGGTTGAAAATGGGACCTATTGCGGTTTGGGGCGCTTCAGGGGGATCCCCAGCTGCCTCGGAAACGGTTATTCTTGATGTCAAGACTTGCAAATATTGCATTTAACGACAGATCTTATCCGAAAGCCTGCGAACCGGGTACCTTGGATCTCCGGGTGTACGACTTCTGTGTCGTCCAGAACGCGGAGGGCGAGGAGGTGGTTGGCTATGTCGACGGTTTTACGTATCGCTGCGACTGCCAGCACAAGAGCCATGTGTACCCGCCGATTGTGCGCCGGGCCGATCCGCGTGAAGTGCGGGCCTGGCATTTCCTGCAGCGGCGTGAGGTCGAGGCATTGACTGCCTGCAAGGACAAGGTCGAGCAGCACAAGTTGGATATGCGGGTCTCGCAGGTGAAGTTTGACGACCGGCAGCGCAAGGTGGTCTTCTATTTTACGGCGGACAAGCGGGTTGACTTCCGGGAGCTGGTCAAGGATCTGGCCGCGACGTTCCGGGCCCGTATCGAGCTATGGCAGATCGGGGTTCGGGACGAAACGCGTCAGCTCGGTGGGATGGGAGTTTGTGGAATAGGCCTTTGCTGCGCGACTTGGCTCAAAGAGTTCTTGCCCGTTTCGATAAAGTACGCCAAGGCCCAGGATATTCCCTTTTCTCCGGCGAAACTTTCCGGTGTGTGTGGACGCCTCCGCTGCTGTCTGGCCTATGAGCACGACCAGTACAAAGAAATGTCGAAGGGGGTGCCGCCGGTGGGCGCGACGGTGGTTTCTTCTGAATTTGGGGAAGCGCGGGTGATCGACCGGAATTTGTTGTCCGAGACGCTGCAGATTCAGGATTCCTCCGGTCAGGCGCGCACCATCTCTTTCAAGCAGGTCGAACGTACGAGTGAAGGCTCGGGAAAGGCTGTTTGGCGTGTCGGGGAAGCGCCGGAAGAAGAAGACGCCCCGGACGAGGATGATTTCACGGCCCAGCCGATCTTTCGGTCCAAAGGTGGGGAAAGTCCTCCGCGCCCCCGCCCCGTTTCCCGCGCATCCGAAGCCGCACCTCCCGAACAGAAGCCGTCCGCGCAACAAGCGGAAACAGAAGACGCCCCGGCCGGGGACGATGAGACGAAATCGAAGCGCCGGCGCCGCAGACGACCTCGCGGCAACGCCTCGGGTTCGAATGACGGCTCGGGTGGCGAGGCGAAAGCGGGTAATCCCCGCCCGGAAGGGAGCAAATCCCAGAGTGGTAGCGGTGCTGCCAAGCGGGGCGGGCGCCGTTCGGGGCGGAACCGGGGATCGTCAAAGCCGGAGTCTCAGAAAGACGGATAAGACTTCGGCCGTGCCTATTCAATGGCTTTTTTGAGCGACCGGACGTAATCTCCGACCCGCTCGTTCAGATCGGGTTTTTCTCTGTTTTCATCCACCACGCGAATCAGGGCGCTGCCCACCACGACCGCGTCGGCGATTTGGGCGACTTGGGCGGCGTGCTCGGGAGTCTGAATTCCGAAACCGACGGCCACGGGCAGAGGATCGGCCAGGTTTCGAAGACTTTTCACCTTTTCCCGCAGTTTCTGATCGATGGCTATGCTCGTTCCGGTCACGCCTTTCAGGGAGATGAAATAGAGAAAGCCGCGGCTCAAGTTAATGATTTGCTTCGCGCGCTCGTCCGGTGTCCCTGGGGCGGCGAGATAGACCAGCGCCAGGCCCGCTTTTCGGCAGAGCGTGTCGAATTCCTCGGACTCTTCCATGGGCAGATCGGGCACTAGGAAGCCGTCTACTCCGGCCTGAAGCGCCCGGTCGACGAGGTTTTCCAGTCCATAGTGCAGAAACGGATTGTATGCCCCGAACAGGAGGATGGGGATCTGCGATTTCTTGCGGACGGTCTCTACGAGGTCGAGGATTTTCGCCAGACTGGCCCCGGCCTTCAGGGCGATCGCTGAGGCGGCCTGAATTGTTGGCCCATCGGCGATGGGGTCGGAAAAAGGCACGCCCAGTTCCAGGACGTCGGTGCCGGCTTTGTCGAGGACATGGATCAGTTCCTCGGTAGTTTTCATTTCGGGGAAGCCAGCGGTCAGGAACATAATCAGACTTTTGCGATTCTCCTGACGCGCGTTCTGGAAGTGCTTTTCGATGCGATTGGTCGCTTCGCTCATTGGAAAACCCTCTGCGTGATGTAGGTCTACCCTGCCGTCGGCCCGGGCGGAACCGGCCCCGGACAGGATGACAGTCTGGGGCCGCAAAGCAAAGGAAAAAACAAAAAGGAGTCAGGAGCCAGCGGCCAATAGATAGTAGCCAACATCGTGTCATGAGCCTTGAACTCCGAATCTCCAACTGCAAACACTGAACTCATCATCGGCTTTTCTGCTGAATCAGGATGGGGGATATACTATGCTGTATATGGTTGTTTGTCGTATGCTGATGATTCCTGTTGGGGAGATCCGAGATGCTTTTGAGAAAGTCCTTGGGGCAGATCGCCTTTATTGTTCTTCTCTTCGTGGTCGCGGCCGCGGTTTTCCTTTGGCTCAAGGTGACGAAGGAGGAGCCGGAACGCCAGGAGCGTCGGGAGGAAGGCCTTCTGGTGGAGGTGATGTCCGTCGAAGCCGGTAGTCTGTCGATGGACGTGACGGGGAATGGGACCGTGAGAGCGAAACAGTATCTTCAACTCGTGTCGGAAGTGGCGGGAGTGGTCGTGTTTCTGGCGCCGGACCTCGTCCAGGGCGGTAGGGTTGAAGAGGGGCAGGTTTTGGTGCGCGTCGATCCGGAGCCGTTCGCTCTGGTTGTGGAACGTGCCCAGGCGCATGTTGATCAGGCCCGGACGGAGCTGCGGAGTCTGGAACGGGAGAAGGGGAATCTCGAGGAGAGTTTGAAGATCGCGCGGCAGTCCGTGGCGGTTGCCCGTCGGGCCTTCGATCGCGCTTGCGAACTTCTGCGGGGCGGTTCGGGGACCGATGCGGCGCAGGACCAGGCTGAGGCTGCGCTCCTGACGGGTCAGGCGACTGCCCGCGTTTTCGAAAACCAACTGACCCTCTTGCCGGAGCGTCGGGCCGCGGCGGAGGAGGGTTTGCGCCAGGCGGAGGTCCTGCTCAAGGAAGCCGGGTTGAAACTGGAGGATACGGAAATCCAGGCGCCCTATGGGGCGCGCGTTGTCGAGCGTCTTATCGCGGCCGGGCAGTACGTCAGTCCCGGCACGGCCCTGGCCCGTCTCTATGACAACAGTGTGATGGAGGTGTCCGTCCGGGTGCCCCTGGATGATCTGGTGTGGGTGGCGAACTTGGAGGCGCTGATCGAAGAGGCCGATCCGCAGGATTTGCCTCAAGCGATTTTGAGAACGGAAGTGGGTGGGTGGGCCTTCCGTTGGCAGGGCCGGATCGCCCGGCTGGACTCCGAGATCGATCGGGCTACGCGGACTGGCGGGTTGATCGTGGAGGTGGATGATTTCGAGCCGGAGGTTGTCAGGATCGAGCGCCGCACCGGAGCCGCGCCTTACGCGCCGCCTTTCGTGCCGGGGCTTTTTCTCGAGGTGGAGATCGAGGGACGGCAGGTGGACGATGTGATCGCCCTGCCGCGCGGTCTCGTCGACCAGAATGGACGGGTCTATGTCGCGGTGGATGGTCGGCTCGATATCCGGCCTGTTTCGATCATGCGGACGATGGGAGATCGGGTCTATATCGGGGAAGGGCTGAAAGTGGGTGAGTGGGTCATCTCCTCCCCGGTTCCGATGCCCGTGGACGGTATGAAGTTGCGGGTCGTGGGTGAGCCGGCTCGGGCTTTCGGGGAAGAAGGCCTGGAGGGGTCCGGTTCATGAGAGAGATACTTCCGGGGAAACAGATCGACGAGGACCGTTTTCTATGAAAGGCCTTGTCCGCTGGTCGGTTGCTTCGCCGGTGGCGGCGAACATGCTGATGGCGCTGATTCTGATCGGCGGCCTGATGTCGGTTTTTCACATGCGCCGCGAGATGTTTCCCGAGTTTGCGCTGGACATGATCAGCGTCGTGGTTCCCTATCCGGGGGCGAGTCCCGAGGAGGTCGAGGAGGGGATTTGCGTCAAGATCGAGGAGCAGATCAAGGGGGTCGCGGGCATCAAACGGGTTTTGTCGAGCGCGATGGAAGGCGCGGGCACCGTTCAGGTCGAGTTGGAAACGGGGGAAGATCAGCAGGAAGTCTACAATGACATCAAGAATGAGATTGACCGGATCATCACCTTTCCGGTCGAAGCCGAGAAGCCGATCATTACCTCCGTGGCGGTTCCGCGGGACGCTGTTTATGTCATGGTTTACGGGAACGCGTCCGAGCGCGTTCTGCGCGAGATGGCCGAACGGGTGCGCGAAGATCTGACTGCTCTGCCGGATCTTTCGCTGGTCGAATTGGTGGGCGCGCGGGACTACGAGATCTCCATCGAGGTGAGCGAAGAATCTCTCCGGCGCTATGGCCTGAGTTTCGATCAGGTGGCCTCGGCCGTTTCTCGGGGGAGTCTGGATCTGCCTGCCGGGAGAATTCGCAGCGCCCAGGGCGAGATTCTCATCCGTGCAAAGGGACAGCGCTATACGGGCGAGGAATTTGCCGGTATTCCGGTGGTGACTCTGCCTGACGGAGCGCTTATCCGTCTGGGGGAGATTGCCGACGTCCGTGATATTTTCGAGGAGGTCGACCGCTACGCTCGTTTCGACGGTATGCCGGCCGTGGCCCTGCACGTTATGCATACGGAAGCTCAGGACATCATCGATGTGGTGGATACGGTCGAAGAGTATGTGCGGCGCAAGTCGGTGGAACTCCCGGAAGGAGTGCATATCGATACGGCCTTTGATACGTCGGTTCTGGTCCGCGACCGGTTGCATCTGCTGGTTAAGAACGGGCTTCAAGGGCTTGTGCTGGTGTTCCTGACGTTGGGGCTGTTTCTTCGATGGCGGCTTGCTTTCTGGGTTGCGTTGGGTATCCCGATCTCTTTCATGGGGGGGTTGATCATCCTGCGGGGTCTGGACGGGACGCTGAACATGATCTCTCTTTTCGCTTTCATCATGAGCCTTGGCATTGTGGTGGACGACGCGAT
>JABMPG010000621.1 GCA_013203855.1 bacterium | reverse complement strand
GACTATTACCTTCTGAAAAGAAGAAGCGCCACGATAGACAACATCACCCAGATCGCCACGATCAGAGATGACAACGCATCGGTCTGCACGCGATTGTAGACGGCGTTAATGACATGCCAAGAACCGGACAGCAACCCGCTAACTGTACGGTTCGCCTGAAGTCCGGCCCAGTGTAAAACCCGCCCCGAATTCAGAACGACCCAACTCGATGGTCCCCGGTACAACCGGTCGGTATCCAGAGTCACGGTCGCCTGTCCTCCCAGTTTCGATCGAAGAATCCAGAACCCGAGCGCCGTTCCGATAAGCAACTCCAGGCTCTGGATGACGTGCGCGGTCGTATAAGGATGATAATCGACCGGGTTGGGAAGCATACGGTAGAGTAGACCGGGTATCACGCCGTTGCCCACGCACACAACCGCCGAGAGAGACATGGCGAGCATCATGGAACGCGGCACGGGGCGGAGAACACGCGCGCCTTGGTCTTTGCCGAAGAAGGTGAACCAGGGCAGTTTCAGCCCAGTATGAAGAAAGGTTCCCATGGAGGCTATCAGCAGCATCAATTCAGCGACGCCCCGGTGAGATTCGGAAGCAGCCGAGATGATCATCGATTTGCTGATGAACCCATTGAAGAGGGGAACGCCCGAGATCGAGAAAGCGCCGATCATGCAGAAGAACAGGGTCCACTTCAAGGGTCTGGCCAACCCCCCCAGTTCAGTCAGCTGCCCCCGCCCGGTGGAGTAGATCACCGCGCCGGCCGACATGAGGAGCAGCCCCTTGTAGAAAATATGGCTGAAGGCATGGGCGGAAGCCCCGTTGATCGCAAGCGCCGTCCCCAGACCCACCCCACAGACCATATAGCCCACCTGGCTAATGATGTGATACGCCAGCAAACGCCGAATGTTGTTTTCCAACACCGCATAGACGACGCCATAAAGGGCCATGATGGCCCCGGCCCACACGAGAATATCTGCGCCGGGGAAGAACCGGGCCAGAGCGTACACCGCCGACTTCGTCGTGAAAGCCGCTAGAAACACCGTCCCGTAGATGCTCGCCCGCGGATAGGCGTCCGACAGCCACGCATGAAGGGGCGGGACGGCCGCATTGATCACGAAACCCAGAAGGATGAGCCAACCTGCGGCGGTATCCAGCGATACGGCCTGCAAGCCTTCCCCGCCGTGGGCAAGGTGCAACAGAATACCCGTCAAGAGACACATGCCACCGAACAGGTGCACCATCACATAGTGAAATCCCGCCCGAATCGCTTCCCGGGTTCCGCCGTACCAGATCGCGAACATGGAGCCGATTGTGAGCAATTCCCAGAAGAAGTACAGAGTAAGAAGATCTCCGGCGAAGGCAATACCCACCCCGCCGGCAGCTAGAGCCATCGAGGCCGTCTTGGGGCCACGCGCGGTCTCCGTCCAGGCATAGATCCCGGCGATAAGCGCGTACAGCGCGAAAGCCAGCGCGAATACCCGCGCCAGGGCGTCGGAATGCCAGATAACCCACTCATGTTGGGCCATCTGAAAAGACCACCCCGCATCCGGACTGGCCGCGGCGAAACAGACAAGGCTCGCGGCAGGCGCCAGAAGGGAAACAATTCGCCGACCCGTCACGCCGAACAGCGGCATCAGCACCAGTCCAACCAGCAACGGCAGGCCGGGATACAAATCAAAGATCATTGTCAGGATCCTCCGGTCTCTGAAGCCAGACGGCACCCAACGCTTTGCTCGACAACACAACCACGATGCACGCCACCACTCCGATCACGGCGTAGAAGCCTGAAACGTGATCCCAGAGATAGATGGCATGATGGGGCTCAACAAAAAGAAAATCCGCCAGAACCAGCGCCGCCAGCGCCAGGGCGATGATCCAGGTAACTCGATTCTTCATGGCATACCTCCGAAGACCTGCTGAGCCACTTCCCTCGCGAGGGCGAGCTGAGAGCCGATGGCGCCGGGGAACATCCCGAAAACCAGCGTCAGAAAGGCAGTGATAATCAGCGGCAGAACCATGGCCAGAGACGCCTCGCCCTTCTTGTCCGCCTCGCCGCCGGGTTCCGGCTTGCCAAAAAAGCCGGTCCAGACCACGGGCAGAAGATAGGCGGCCGTCAGCACCGATGCACCGATCATGACCGCGAGATAGACGTAGGCCTCAGCCTCGATCGCGCCTCGAGCCAGATATAACTTGCTGACGAATCCGCACAAGCCAGGGATGCCAGTCAGGCTGAGCGAGGCCACGGCGAACATGCCGAAGGTCCAAGGCATCCGGCGGCCCAAGCCGCGCATCTGGCTGATCCGGTCCAGGTGAGTCGTACCGTAGATGGCGCCGGCGCAGAAAAACAAAGTGATCTTGGTCAGACCATGGTTGACCATGTGCAGGATCGCCCCCGTCGTCGCCAGAGGAGTCATGAGGGCTGCGCCAAGAACAATATAAGAAAGGTGAACCACCGTGGAATAAGCCAGACGAGACTTCAGGTGGTCCTGCCGCAGAGCCAGTATGGAGCCCGCGACAATCGTAGTTGCGCAGAAAACCAGCACGATGTTCGTTCCGGAGAAGTGGCTGAGGCTCTCCGGGCCGAACACAAATCCAAGAACACGCAGACAGCAGAAAACGCCCGCCTTGACGACCGCGACCGCGTGAAGCAGGGCGCTCACGGGCGTAGGCGCCACCATGGCTGCGGGCAACCACGCGTGCGCCGGCATAATCGCCGCCTTCACCCCGCCGCCAAACATGAAGAGGCCAAATAGCACCATTGAGGTGACCACCGGCTGTCCTTGAAGAAAACCGCCCGGCTGAAAGTCCAGCTGTCCCGTCAGAACCCATGTCCAAACT
Organism: bacterium; assembly: GCA_013203855.1. GTDB lineage: Bacteria > Sumerlaeota > Sumerlaeia > UBA8349 > UBA8349 > JABMPG01. The sequence goes on along the minus strand of JABMPG010000621.1, from coordinate 9,893 downwards.
ACCGCGACGGTCAGGGCCAGACCGCCGAGGAGCGTGTAGACGAGATATCGGCGGCCGCCAGCGATGGCTTCGGGGGTTTCCTTGTGAGCCACCAGAGGCCAGGTGACCACGGTGAGCAACTCGTAGAAAAGCAGGAAAGTCAGAAGGTTCCCGGAGAAAGCCACCCCCATGGCGGTTCCGATTGCGGCGGCAAAACTCGCGAAATAGCGCGGCCTGTTCTGCATGTGATCGGCCCGCGCATAGCCCCCGGAATAAAGGGTAGTGATCACCCACAAACCGGCTGCCAGGCAACCGAACGTCAACCCCAGCGCATCCACCCGCAGTTCCAGCGCCAACCCGGGAACCAGGCTCAGAAGATGCCAGCCCGGCTGTGCCCCCCCACCCAGAACCGTTCCCGGCAACATCGCCACGCAGATCAACGTGAGGATCGCCGCCACCCAACTCCACACTTCAGCCCAACGTTTGGGACTCAGGAGGATCAGTAGAGACGCCGCAAAGGGGACGAAGACGGCGGCCAACACATAGAAATTGTGCGTCATTTCGATCATGTCTCTATTCCAGACCCAACTGAGGCGCGATAAACCACTCCACCATGTGTCCGCTCCCCAGTCCAAAGAAGATCACCCCCAGAGCCAGCGCCAGGCACGCCACAACCAGCAGGCCCGGCCCCTCGAAGCGTTCTTCCTGACTGGACGGCGCCCGGAAGAACAGCTGCTCAAGGAAACGGAACACGTAGATCGCGGTGATCACACTGCCTGCGACGATCGCTGAAGCCAGACCCCAGCGTCGGCCGTCAAGGGCCCCCGCGAGCACATACCATTTTCCGAAAAATCCGCAGAGGGGCGGAACACCCACCAGGGACAGCCCCGCGATCGCAATCGCCGCTGCGGTCCAGGGCGCCCTTCCCCGCAACCGGCCCAGATCATCCACCCGCGCCACGCCGAACCGCACCAAGGCGAGACCCGCCGCCAAGAACAGGACGCCTTTCATGAGCGCGTCATTGACGAGATGGAGCAGCCCTCCCGCCACGCCGTCAAAATTCCCGAGGCCCACGCCGATCGCGACCAGCCCCACCTGTGAGATGCTCGAGTAGACGAGAAGGCGACGGAAATCGGACTGCACCAGCGCCAGCAGGCCTCCGAAGATCATGGCGGCGGCCCCGGCCCAGCAGAGAATCACCAGCATCGTGCCAACGCCTGGCAGCACGTTCAGGCCGAAAACATGAATCAGAATCCGAATCAGAACGAAAGCGGCCACCTTCGTGACGATAGGAGTCATCAGGGCGGCGGAGGAGGTCGAGGTCCTCGAATACGCCCCCGGCATCCAGCCGTGAAGGGGGAAGAGTCCCATTTTCACACCGAGACCAACGGCAATCAGCGACAGACCGAACATGACCAGGGTCTGATCGCCCGCAGCCAGCCGCAAGCCCACATCGACCATGTTCAGCGACCCGGTCGCCGAGTAGAGAAATCCGACGCCCAGAAGATAGAGGGTCGCCCCGACGCTGCCCATAATCAGATAATTGAAGGCGACCCTGGCCGAGCCCCGGCCCCCGGCGGCCACCAGCGCGTAGGCGCTCAGGGCGGTAATCTCCATGTGCACAAAGAGGTTGAACAAGTCCGCAGTCAGCACCATTCCCATCAGGCCACTGACCAGAAGCAACGCGCACGTGTAGAACGAAATCTCACGCCCGGGAAGTTCGAGACGGACGGACTCGCGCGTTCCCGCAAGAGTAAAAAGAGAGACCACCGCCACCATGCAGACGCCGAGGACGCCCCAGAAGTCGAGAGCCCATTCTATGCCGAGGGGAGGAGCCCAGCCGCCCATATGGACACGGATAGGACCTTCGGAATGAACGGCGATCCCGCCAAGGACCGCCAAACCGGCTGTGATCGCCATCGTCAGTATGGTCCACCACCACACCAGGCCTCGGGACAGGCGTCCCACGAAGACGCAGAGAAGGGCCGCCACAAAGGGAACCAGGAAGAGCAAGGCTGGCAGTATCGAATTCATTCACTATTCCCTTCAAGACGGTCGTCCTCGAGGTGACCGCTCTCCTCCTGGATGCGGTGCAACAGAGCCAGCCCCACGCCCAGAGTGGCCACGCCGACGACGATCGCGGTCAGCATCAGGGCATGGGGAAGAGGATTGACCGGTATCATCTCTATGTGTTCGTCCAGGATGGGGACCGTTCCACCCGTGCGGAAGGCCAGCAGGATGAAAAAGACGATTCCGCCGGATTGGATCAGGTAGAGACCTACCAGAGCCCGAAGGAGATTGTGATGGGTCAGGAGCATATAGGCCCCGAGGGCGACCAGCACCACGAAAGACAGATAAGGGCCATGGGAAGTGAGGTAGGCGCTCATGACAGTTCCGTCTCTTTTTCAGCTTTGAGGGAGTAATAGATGGAAACGATCGCCCCTGTCACGGCGAGCATCACGCCGGTTTCGATCCCGAGAATTCCAAGGGAACGACGATGTGGAATATCCAGCCACGTCAACGGGAGAGCGGCGTAGTCGAGAAGGGCGTGACCATTCAGAAGGGGAAAGGCGGTAAACGAGGCGTAAATCAACACGCCGATGGCCGCCAGAAATATCGCTCCGCCCTTGCTCAGGCGGGGGTAGCGGAGTGTCGGATTGTCCAGAAGGGTCGGCAGAATAAAAGATGCCGCCAAGAGAACGCCGCCCTGGAATCCCCGCCGGGGCTGTAGTGGCCATGAAGAAGCACATATACCGCATAGAGTTGCGTGCCCATCGCCAAGGGCCTCACGATAGTGCACAGGATCACGCTATCGAACACATGATGCCGCGGCTCCTCACGGACTCCCATTCTCCAGAAGCCTCCTAGAATGAGAAGACAAGCCAAGGCGGCGGCAAAAATCACGGTCGTCTCGATCAAAGTGTCGAACCCACGGTAGTCGGCCAGAATCGCCGTCACGACATTAGGCGTATGCATGTCGTGCATGGAATTTTCGACGTACTGGGCCGAGACATGCTGCTGCATCACGGAGTCGGGATCCCCGAAAGACGGCAGGGCATTCACGCCCTTGAGAAGCACGAGACCCACGGCGAGGGCGACGAGAGCGCTTGGAATCCGTCGCCGGGACACCTCGGGTCTCAAGCCACTGGTCCGGATCCGAGTTACGAGCATCATGAAGAAGATCGTCGAGATACTCGCTCCGACAACGGCCTCGGTGAAGGCCACGTCCACCGCGCCCAGTAGAACATAGATGATGACCAGAATGACGCTGCACACATTGAGAAGGATGATGAGGGGGAAAAAATCCCTCACGCGTAGAATCACAAAAGCACACAGAACCAAAAGGAGGTTGAAAGCGAGAAGCAGGAACAGTTCTTCCATCAGTGTGTTTCCTCATCATTCTCGTCGATCAGGTTAATCTCCTCCTCGACGAGAAGCGGCCGGTAGCCGTCTTCCAGAGCGGCCCTCGAAAGAAGGTGACCGATCAGCGGCGAAGTGAGGTAGATCAGAAGGATCATGAGGATCAACTTGGCGGAGGTCAGGGAAGGTCCCAGATAAATCGCCATGGCCAGCAGAACCGCCGGCGCTCCCAGGGAATCGAGCATGCCTGTCACATGGAGCCGGCAGTACACGTCCGGCAGGCGGTAGAAACCAATAGCCGCCACGGCGATAAAGAACATGCCGAAAATCAGAAGAGAGGTGACAATGATTTCGATCATTTCGCGGGCGCCGCCTTCCTCGACTTGCGGACGTAACGGGCGATCAGCAAGGTTGTGTAAACATTCAGCAACAACAGGGCCAGGGCGATATCCACGAACATGTCGGAACGGTGGTAGAACTGGCCCACGAGAACGAGAAGGATGGAAAGTTTGGTGCCGATTCCGTTGAAGGCGATCAGACGGTCGAAAACGCTCGGGCCTGTGACGACCCGCAAAAAGTAAAACAACGAGAAAACAACCAACGCGCCGGTCGTCAGAAAAAAGATGAAATTCATCTGCACTTCCCTTCGAAGACCTGCCTCACCCGCTTGGACATCACTCCCTTCCTGATATCCTCCTGCGAGCCACGATCGAGCGAGTGAACCAGAATATGATCGTCGTCCGCCTCGATAGTCAGTGTGCCCGGGGTCAGGGTGATAGAACAACCTAGCAAGGTCAACGCTACATCTCCCTGCACGCCTGGACGCTGCCGGGTAACAGTCGGGGCAACCGCCGGGCGGCGGGACAGAACAAGACGGGCCACGCGCAGGTTTGAAATGAAAATTTGATAGAGCTGCCAAGGGATGAAGACAAGAAAACGCAGTATCTGGATGAACTTGCCTTCGCCACGGGGGTGATAGTAAAGGGCCAGAATGAAGGAGGTGACGATTCCAGTTCCCAGATGCATCCGGTCAATCTTGCCAGAAAGCAGTATCCAGATACCGGTGAAAAGGGCACTCATTCCCAGTATGCGCAAAATGCGGGTCATGTTTCGTCTCTTGTCTTGAGCGGAGCCCGTCAAAGGTACGACAGACAGGCCTTTTCGCACGATTTCGCAGGGCGAGATCCGGTCAGTTTGCGACCGGCCCGGATCTCCGGACTGCCACAGTCCTCGCCGACATGCAGCAGCGACGAAACCGTAGCAGAATTTCTCGCTATAATCCAAGAGATAGTTTGCAGCATTCAGAGTCTTTCGGACAACGGCTCCGAGATGATATACTCATGTCGTTATGTCGAAACGGGAGGCGCACATGTCGGAGCAAACGGATATCCTGGTTGTGGGTGGGGGCCCGGCGGGCCTGATGTCGGCGATCACAGCCGCCGAGGCCGGGGCGCGCGTGGCCCTGCTCGAACGGCTCGCGCGTGAGGGGACCAAACTTGCGGCCACGGGAGGCGGACGGTGCAACCTGACGAACACACTCGCTACCCCTGAATTCCTGGAACGCTTCGGCAAGCGCGGCAAGTTCATGCGCCCTGCTTTCGCGGCCCTCTCCCCCACTGCGCTTCGCGATTTCCTGCTCTCTCTCGGCGTCAAGACGCACACCACCGACGGCTTCCATGTCTTCCCCGTGTCGGAATCCGCCCTTGAAATCCGAGACGCCCTTTCTGCCCGTTGCCGTGAACTCGGGGTGCAGGTCCAGAGCCGCATGGAAGCCCAGGCCTTGCTCTTCGAGGACATGGTGCTCCGGGGCGTGGAAACCCCCCAAGGGCATATGCACGCCTCCAAGGTGATCCTCGCGGCGGGGGGATGCGCCTGGCCGGGACTCGGGTCGAACGGATCGGGGTTTGAGATGGCGCGAGCGGCGGGCCACACAATCGTCCGGCCCGTCCCCGCCCTCGTCCCCCTCGTCACCCGCCAGAAGTGGCCGCGCCGATGTACCGGCATTGTGATCCCCGCCGCCAGGCTTCGCATCGACCTGCCAAAGGCGCCCCGCGCGGGAGTTTCGGGCGATCTGCTGTTCACGCATCGCGGACTGTCAGGCCCCGTGGCTCTTGATCTCTCGGGCGAAATCGCGCGACATCTGGCGGACGACGGCAAACCCGTCCCCCTTCGCCTGCACCTCACCGATGAAAGCAATCCCGAAGCGTGGGCCGCGCGGATTGCGGCCTGGACCTCCGCCCATCCCCGCCGTCAGATCCGCAGCCTGGTCGCCGAACACCTTCCCCGGGCGGTGGCCGACGAGTTCTGTTCTGAAGCTGGCGTCGCCGACGACTTGCGAGCCGCCTATCTTCCCCGGCCCACTGCCCTTCGTCTCGCCGAAGCACTCGCGGGTATCCGGGTCGATGTGGCGGGGACCGAAGGGTTCGAGAAGGGAATGGTCTCTAGTGGCGGCATCACAACACGCGAGATCGATCCGGTAACGCTTCAAAGCCGTCTGGTCGAGGGCCTTTATTTCGCCGGCGAGATCCTGGATGTGGACGGCCCCTGCGGCGGATTCAACCTCCAGTGGGCCTTCTCGAGCGGCCGCCTTGCCGGGCATGCGGCGGCCAATGGCCCGATGACCCATGGCGCTCTTGGTCCTTGACACTTGTTCATCGACGGATTACTTTCCTTGCACATACAGAAAGGATCTCTGCCATGAAACTGAAACTTCGCTATCTCCTGCTTCTCCCTCTGCTTCCCCTCGGAATTTCAGGTGTGGGCGCAGGGCCTTCGCGGCTCATCCAGAACCTCGAAGCGGGAAAACCGCAGAGGTTGATTGTCTATGGCACGAGCCTCACGGCCGGAGGCCCCTGGGTGCAGCAGACCCGGGCCGTCCTCGACTACCGCTATCCCGGTCAGCTCGAGTTCGTCAACAGCGGCCAGGGCGGCCAGAATTCCATCTGGGGACTCGGAAACCTCGAACAACGCGTTCTGGCTCTTCGGCCCGACACCCTCACGATTGAGTTCGGCATGAATGACGCCGCCGCGAACTCGGGCCTGACCACCCAAACTGCCCGCCAGAACATCGAGACTATGATCGATCTCGTCCACGAAGCCGTCCCGGACTGCGAAATCATCCTCATGACCATGAATCCGGTGGGCGGAGAAATCGAGGCGCGACCATCGGACCATCCCTGGTCGAGGGCCAGCCTTCCCCAGATCTATGAGACGTACCGGCAACTGGCTAAGGACCGAGGCCTCCGGCTGATCGATCATAATCGCAACTGGCTCGAATATCGGCGACTGCATCCGGAAAAGTTCGACAAGCACGTGCCAGACGGAGTTCACCCCGACCAAACCGCCGCTTGCGACGTCATCACGCCCGGTATGATTCAGGGCCTCGGAGTTCCGCCGGTGCTTCTGTCGGAAGATTGAGCCTGCACTACGCCTATACTCCCCTTGACAAGACCATCAAGGAGAAGAACAGGCAAGATCCAGCAGCGTCTCAAAGTCTGGTGTCCTGTCGGATTCAACCCCGGGCGATCGCAACGGCCGACTCGGAATCTGCCGTGTGCCTCTGAAAAACCAACAATATGCTCAACAACCTTCCCTCCACCGTGATCGGCCTTTTGCACGTGGAGTTGCATATTCCGATGTGCGATTCCCTGAAGGAGAAACGCTCGATCCTGAAACGCGCCATTAATCATGTGCGAAAGAGCTGGAACGTCGCGATCTCCGAAGTGGGCGATCAGGACATCTGGCGCACCGCGATACTTTCCATCATCACTGTGTCGGGCGACAGGACATTCGTCGAAAACGTCCTCCGCAAGATCCAGCGCTACCTAGACGGTCCCTCGGGCATGCAAATCCGGGATAGTGTTGTCGAGATATTGTAGACTCTCACGTTCTGAGTTGTGATCTGGAGGTGGAGGCTCCCGGCAGAAACGCCCCTTGTGACAGCCGCTCTCGCCTCTACTGGCACACAAAGCCACCTCCCGGGATACGCTGGTCGGGTGGGGCTTGTACCACAAAGCGGAAATCTCAGTTTTTTTTCAAGACCTCCTCGTACAAGTTTCCATAGAGTCCAGCCACCTTCCCGAGGGCGTAGTTCTCTTCGATCCGGCGACGGGCGACTGAGCCCAGCGCCTCCCGCTCAGGTCCAGACATTGCGAGCAGATCCCCCCAAGCCTCGGCCAACGCTGCCGGATCGCGCGGGCACACGATCCTTCCCGTGTCTCCCACGATCTCGGCCGCATCCCCCACACGGGTGACCGCGCAAGGAACGCCGCAGGCCATAGCCTCGCCGATCACCAGCGGGAAAGCCTCTCCATAGGACGAAGACAACGTCGCCACATCCTGCGCCGCAAGAATCCGGGACACATCGTCCCGCCGTCCAAGGAGATGAATCCGGTCCATGACTCCCGCTTCCCGAATCCAGTCGCACAGCGTCGAATTCGACGAATCCAGCCCATCGCCCCACAGCACGTAATGAGCCCGCGGCATCTTCTCCCCCAGAATCCCCGCCGCCCGAACGAAGTTGCGGTGGTCCTTCTGCGGATGAAAACGGGCGGCCATGCCGACGAGGGGCGCGTCCGTCTCAAGACCCAGTTCGCGACGCAGTTCCTGCCGAGCGTCCGGGTCGGGACGGAAAGCGGCAAGATCAAATCCGTTGGGGATCACAAGCATCCGGTCGGCCGGATAACCTGCTTGAAGGTGGACGGCGTAAGTCGCGTGAGAACAACACACGATGCGGCGGGCCAGCCGAGGCGCCAGACGGGCGTTGATCCGCGCCGTCCAAAGAGTCGACCGCCGGTTTCCTCCAGGATCGAGGTCGGTATGATGAATTCCCCAGACGACTGGAATCCCCCCCGCCATTCGCGCCGCCAGTCCGCCTAGGAGGTCGGCGTGGTACATCCAAGTCTGAATGAGGTGAGGTCTGATCCGGCGCAGAAGACGACGGAGCCGGACGAGAGCCAGCGGATCGGGCCATCCGCGTTTCATGTCGACCGTGTCGATGGGGATACCGAGGCCCCGAATCCGATCTTCGATCTTGCCATCCGGCACCAGCGTGATGACATGGGGCTCGAATCGCCGATCCATGGCGCTCAGAAGCCGCCAGAGCATGATCTCGGCCCCGCCTGTCTCCAGCGCCGTAATGATGTGGACAATCCGGGGCATCTCGTTCCTCGATTCCCTTTCCAGCCCCGTCATCATGCCACCAGCCCTGTTCGTAGTCCAGCCTTCAGACTCCTTGTGCAAGACGCTTCTCCTGCTTCTCCTGCTTTTTTTCTGGGGCACTTGCCTGTTGCCTGTTGGCCGGGGGCCTGTTAACTTAGTCCGCTGCGCCTGCTGGCGCACAGGAAAGCTCATCGACGGAGAACGATATGCCCAGGGAACAAGCCCATCACAGGAACGGCGCTGCTCAGCCAGAGAATCCTCATCTGGAACCCAGCCACTTTCTCGTGACCGGCGGAGCAGGCTTTCTCGGGATCAACCTGGTTCGCTACCTTCTCGATCGCGGCCATCGCGTCACCTCTCTCGATTTCGGCGAGTTTGACTATGCCGACTGCAAAGACAAGGTGCGCATCGTCAAAGGCGACATCCGCAACAAGGCCGACGTGGACAAGGCCATGGAGGGCGTCAACCTCGTCGTCCACTGCGCTGCGGCCCTGCCTCTGTACTCCGACGAAGACATCATGACCACCGACCTGGACGGCACGCGGACCGTGCTTCAGTCCGCCTTCGAACACAAGATCGACCGTTGCTGTCATATTTCGTCCACGGCCGTCTATGGCATTCCCGATCATCATCCGCTTCTGGAGAACGATCAACTCGAGGGCGTGGGCCCCTACGGCATCGCCAAAGTTGAGGCGGAAACGGTGGCGACTTCCTTCCGCGAGAAGGGCATGTGCGTCCCGGTTATCCGTCCCAAGTCCTTCATCGGGCCGGAGCGGCTCGGTGTGTTCGCTCTATTCTACGACTGGGCGCGGGACGGCCACGGTTTCCCCATGATCGGAAACGGGGGCAACCGCTATCAACTTCTCGACGTCGAGGACCTCTGCGACTCGATCTACCTCGCTTTTACGGGCGACCGGGCCCTCGTCAACGACGTGTTCAACGTCGGCGCACGCGAGTTCACCACCATGGGCGAGGACTATCAGGCCGTGCTCGATTACGCGGGCCACGGGAAAAAGATCCACGGATTCCCGGCGGGGCCCATGATCTGGACGCTGCGGATTCTCGAAAAACTGAAACTCTCACCCCTCTACAAGTGGGTCTACGAGACGGCCTCCAAGGACTCATTCGTCTCCATCGAAAAGGCGGAGAGAGTCTTGGGATTCGATCCGAAATACTCCAATAAGGATGCGCTGATCCGAAACTATCAGTGGTACCTGGACCATCTCCAGGATTTCCAGGGGGCTTCCGGCGTCTCTCACCGGGTGCCGTGGAAACAGGGGATTCTCTCGGTGGCAAAGATTTTCTTCTAGATTGCCTCCCCGGATTCCTCCTTGTGCCGAATCCCACCATTTGATAGGAATTGTCAGGCGCACAGTTCCCGTATCGGGAAAGGG
>JABMPG010000620.1 GCA_013203855.1 bacterium | reverse complement strand
GGCGCCGGCGCTTCCGAAGACAAGATCGGCCGGGCACTCGTCAACCGTCGCGACCGGGTCGTCCTCTGCAGCAAGAGCGCCAACCGCACCGCCGACGGAATCCGCCGCGATCTCGAAACCTCCCTCGAACTCCTGCAAACCGACCACATCGAGTTCTATTACTTCCACGGCGTCAACACTCTGGAAGAAATGGACACGATCACCGGACCCGGCGGAGCGCTCGAAGGCCTGCAACGCGCAAAAGACGAAGGCCTCATCGCCGGAATGGGCCTGAGCAGCCACCGCCCCCCCATGTACATCGAGGCACTCAACCGTCTGCCCCTCTCCCTGATCCTGATCTGGAGCAATTTTCTCGAAGACCTCTACCTGCCTGAAATCTCGCGCGAAATCATCCCCCTCGCTAAAGAGAAAGGCGTCGGCGTCACAGCCATGAAACCCTTGGCCGACGGCTATCTCTACCGCTCGGCCTCCCACGCCATGCGATATGCACTGGGCGGAGGCGCCGAGGTGATCGTGTGCGGCATGAACACCGTCAACCACGTCTACCAGGCCGCATCGGCCGTCTGTCAAGGCCCTGCTGACGACGAAGAGCGCGCCATGATCCTGCGTGACGCGCCCGAACTCGGCTGCTACGTCTGTCGCCAGTGCGGCGCATGCTCCGACGACCTCATGGAGATCTTCCGTCTCGAAGGATACTGCGACCGCCAGATGATCGACTTCCTCGAACACGACCCCGCCGACTACGCCTTGAGGGTCCGACTGTCGGGTTGGTTTTCGCTGACGGACACGGCCCGGGAACATTTCGCCCAGAAGGGCTGGAACGAAGACGCCATGCTGGCCGAAGCAGCAAGGATACAGTGTCCCTACTACATAGATGTCCAGAGAAAAACCCGACTCGCCCTTGCCAAACTCAAAAAAGAATCCCCGCAACGAATCTGAATCCGGCCACCTGCCTACTGCCTCTTCGGATTGTTCCCGAATTCGATCTTTAAAACCGGACCATGGGCGATCGGATCCGGGCATCGTTTGGGCAGCCCCTTCAGAACAATCCGTCCCGGCTCCGAATCGAACTCAATCTCTTTTCCCGTATCCAGAAAGGTAACTCTCTCCACTTTCGCGCCGAGACCACCCTCGGGTTGACGCTTGCCGGGAACGCGCAGGCCCCCGATGCCGAAAGTCGGACCGGGCCAGCCCCCGCGAAGCATCCACAGATAACCCGTACGCCCCTTGAGCGACCAGTAACCTATGTTGCTCCAACTCAGGCCCTTCTCCACCCGGTCAGCCGGACCATAGAGCGCCTCCCCATACTTGCCGAGCCATTCGCCGACCGCTTCCAGCCGGTCCACCGCGATTTCGGGAATGGAGCCGTCAGCCCGAGGCCCGATATTCAAAAGCAGATTGCCATCTCCCGCGGCCACCGTGTTCAGCATGCGCAGGATCTGGCGGACCGGCAGCCAGTCCTCAGGCGGAGTGGGGGCATAGCACCACGAACCGTTCAGCGTCATGCACGCTTCCCACGCGCGACCCTCGGGCGCGGCCTGAAGGTGGCCTTCCGGAGTGCCAAAGTCCTCGGGAAGAAGCGAGCGATTGTTGATCAGAATGCCCGGCTGAAGATCCCGGACCATGCCGTTCATCTTCTCGCTCTCCCACGCCTCCGGAGTCGACAGCGGCCCTGGGCCATCGTACCAGAGAATGTCAATCTTGCCATAACGGCTCATCAGCTCGCGCACACAGCCCTGGGTGAAATCCAGAAATCGACGCCGGCCCTCTTCATCGGTAACGCACGTCGAGCCGTCGGGATGATGCCAGTCCCTGAGAGAATAATAGAGTCCGACCCGCAGGCCTTCGGCCCGGCAGGCTTCGACGTACTCGCCCACCAGATCGCGCTTAGGCCCGCGCCGGACCGCGTTATAGTCGGTCATGTCGGTGTCCCACAGACAGAACCCGTCATGGTGCTTGGTAGTGAAGACCATATACTTCATGCCGGCGCGGCGGGCCAGGCGGGCCCAGTTGCGGGCAACATCGTGTCCGGGCTGCCACGTATCGACGAGCCCTTCGTACTCGGCGACCGGAATCCCTTCTCGGTGCATCATCCATTCGCCCCGAGCGGGCTGACTGTAGACACCCCAGTGGATAAACATGCCGAAACGGGCGTCCCTGAACCACTTCAGACGCCGTTTCTGTGCCGGTGTGAGCGGACTGGCAGGAATTCGGTCTTGCATGGAAAACCCCTTTTGAGCCGGTGCGAGGAAACGCTGGATTCTGCGTTTTGCCCGATGTTCTACTGGTTGCTGACTCCTGATCTCTACCTCAAAAGTTCCCGGATTACCTCATTTCGAGTGCTGAAGCCATGCTTCCCGGCCTCCCGAAAGAACATGATCTGGCTTCTGGCTACCGGCTCCCAGCCGTTTCCAGTCCCGGCGCCCCCACTCGCACGAAAGTCTCATAGGACCAACGGTCCCATTCCGGCTCGACGCCGATGCCATGCAGATCGGGGTAGTTCTTGGCGATGAACCCGCCGCGGAAATTATTGACCAGTCGCTCGGTCTCCTGCTCGATCAGATCCCGGTTGCCCGTGGGCAGGACCTTCTGAATATCGCAGGGGGACCAGAGGCCGACGCCATGCTGACGGAGTTTGGCGGCCAGGGCCGGCTGGTCGTAGATGGCGGGCTGATCGAACTGAAAACAGTCGATGCCGGCGGCGCACAGGTCGTCGATGAGGGCCCAGTTGTAGCCGCACGAGTGCATCAACACCTTCATGCCATGAGCATGGGCACGGCTCGTGAGGCGTTCATAGAGCGGGCCGAAGACATCGCGCCACATGCCGGGTCCTATGAGGGGCCGATCCTGAACGCCAAGATCCTCGCAAAACATGACGCCGTCAAGCCCCGCCTCCCCATAGCGGTTTATCACGCCCTCCAGAAGAGTGGTGACCCGATCATGGAGAACGTCGAGATGCTCACGCTCGGCCATCAAGTCGAGAAAATAGACCTCCATCCTCCGAAGATACCGACAAATGGCGAAAGGGAAGCCCGGCAGGAAACCGAACCGGAATCGATCTTCCTTCTCATCCGCTCCCAAACGCCGGGCGGCCTCGTAATAGGCCGGGTTGTCCAGATCGGGCAGCACATAGCCGTCGAGCTTCGCCCAGTCGTCCAAGGCTGGCTGGAAAATTTCCCCACCGCTCGAAAAGTTCGAGATCCGGTGCCACACGTTCCCCCAGACATCAGTGGAATACTCCACATCGCCTTCCTGCCACTTCTTGATCTCCAGGTTGTGCTGGACGCCGACTCCCGCCATGTCGTTGAAACGTCCGTTCCCGAAACAGAGTCCGATGCGCTCTTCACACCGGCACTCGATGTTCTGAAGGATTACGTCACGAGGCTTCATGGATTCTCTCCCGAATGGGTTTTCCGATATGTCTCACAGGCAGAGGTTTTCCCACATCTTCAAGGAGCTTGCACGACATTTTTCGTGTTTTTCATCTCGACCTCCGGACGCCTGCCCACTCCGTCCTCGCGGACGACGTTGTCCCGGATCACCACATCGCGAGCCGAAACGATCTCGATCTGCGGAGAAGCACAGTCAGAAAAAGTGTTCCCCTCGATAAGGAAGCCCCGCGGGCCAATCCCCGGAGCGGCCGTGTTGCCCCACTGCCGGAAAAAGACCGTGATCGGCAGGTGAGAGTTCAGCTCAAAGGCGCAATCCTTGATCGTGTTGTTGCGGATGATGATATCCGAAGCGTAGAGACCATTGGGCCAGAAAGGCTCATTGACGAAAATCACCGCGCTGTTCGAGCACCCGTCGAAGGTGTTGTCCTCCACCACGCCCCGCCGCGCGCGAAAGACAGCCCCGAAGCGCCGGATATTGCGGAAGGTGTTGTGGCGAACCATGAAATCGCCACAGGACTTGCTCCGATTCCAGATCTGGTCGATCTCCTTAACGTTTTGGGACCCACCGGTTCGAAGATTGGAGGGGACGGGTTTCGAGAAGGTGGCCAGCCATTTTCCGTCGTCGCGCTTCTGAACGGATTCGACCTCGCACTCGAGAAGAATCCGCCCTTCCTGCGGGTTGAAGAAGGCCACCTCGTTGCCCCCCTCAAGATTCATAAACCCATCGTTCAGGATCAGCGCATTGGCCCGGCCATCGGGACAGACAACCGAGGCCGTCGCGGGCCGGGCATACAGCGCGACGGAGTCATCGCCGATGGCCTGAAAATCGGTCCCCTCGACCCACGGCCCGATCTCGAGTCCCCGCGTATGGACCCCGTCAGCGTTCCCCGAATAGAACCAGCCTTCCTTGATCAAACTCCGGCAGTGAAGGACGTTGACGAGGGAACCCTCAATGCACGCGTACTGGGCTCCCGAGGACGCGTGGGTCGTGATGTCGTAGAAAGTGACATTGCGCGAGTCGGAGGCCCGGTTGGAGGGACCGCCCGGACGGCGGGCGACCTGGATGAACCGATCCCCCACCTCGAAGGCCTCCGCCAGGGGCATGTACCGGCCCGAGGCATAGGTCAGGTTCCAGACCCCGTCCTCCACTTTCTGGTAATCTTTCATGCTGAAAAGGCTTCGATTGCCCGTCTTGAGCCGGCCCTCGGTGCCGGGTTCGAGAACGGCCACCCAGTGCTTCGCCTCGGCGAAGGGCGAGGTCTCGTAGTCCGGAAAACCAGGCGTCAGCCGGACCGTGAATGTGCTGGCCGCCGAGTCCACGGCAAGAACCGTCCCCTGGGTAAAGGGCCGCTCGCCGACCAGGTCCACCTCGAAGGACATGACCGCGATGTTCTCACCCTCCGTGATCCGCGTCAGCGGCGAATTGTAGCGCAGAGCCTCGACGCGCGACCCGTTACCATCGATGACAATATTCCGCACGTTCGCCAGCTCCAGAAACGCCGGATCCACCCGGTCGTAGCGATACGTCCCCTTCGGGAAGTCCACCCGGACCGACCGCCCCGACTGCGAGATCACCGCCGCCCGCGTCAGCGCTTTCGACACCGCCTCAAAGTGGTCTTCAGCCTCCGCATCGTATTCCACCGTTATAGTCTCATCGCAGGGACAGATCGTGAACCGGTCCGGCTTGGACCATTCCCCCGGCTTTCCCGCGTAGGGCACGCCCCGCACCCGCCAGAAGTAATCTGCCGGCTCCAGAGGCCTATCGTGAATATAACGATTCAGATAGACCTGATCCTCGTCGGCCAGATCCTTGAACTCCACATCCCGCGCGATCTGGATATCATATGCGACAGGCTCCGACACCGACTCAAAAGCCGCCGCGTGTTCCTCCCAGGTAAAATGCGGAAAAGGATAGAACGTGCTGGACCCCGCCTCCGGCGTTTTAAGATCGAGGCTGAGGACAGGCATGGCGACTCCTGCGAGAAGCAAGATGGAGCAACAGACGGCCAGTTTCTGAAACAAGTATCTACGACGAAAAGCCATTTCTCCACGCATCTGAGTTCTCTCCTTAAGGTTGACTGATTCCACCCCCCCGGGCGTTAAGCCCAATGTGGGGCCGGCGCCCTCGCGGGTCACCCCTTCCTGGACGGTTTGGGCGCAACCACCCGAATCTCCGCCGACTCCAAACCCCGCGACCGCCGCAGCACGGCCTCATAGACGCGACTCGCCCCCGCCAGCTGAGAATTCAAACTCACGATCTCCAACTCATCCGATTCGATATCCACCGGCCCCGCCGTCTCGAATTTCAAAGTGAACCGGTCCATCAGATAAACGCCGGGCAACCGATTCGTCTCGGCAAATGAAATCCAAATCCGGTCCTCCTCCAGCGCCAGAGCCGCCGTCTCGCAATAAACGAGCTGGGCGCAGAAACCCGCCGTGCACGGACTCAGCATCGTGTCCACCCGCGAACCGTAAGGCCTCAGAAAATCCACCCAGCGGTCTACCACCTCGCTGTTTCGCTCCGGGTCCGCATGCAGGATCGCCGGCCAGTGCATCCCCACAACCGGGCGGACCACCTCGCGCCCCGCGGCCAGCGGATCGGGCGAGGGACAGTCCCACGGGAAAAAATCGCGCCCCCGATCCACCGTGATCAGGTTCCCGTCGAAGCCGAACCACTTCAGCGAACTGCCCGGATCGTCTTTCGAACGGTCGTAAGGTGTTGAAATATACTTCACCCCCCGCTCCTCCAGAAGATCCACCATCCCCCCCTCCGGATCGCGAAAACACCACCGGAACGCCGCCGGAACGAACGACTCCGGAAAAGGCCCCAGGCCATGCTCAGCCAGAATCTCAGCGTAAGCGTCCAGATGCTTCCGAACCTCATCCCGCGGCCGCATCCGCCGCTCGACGTCATACCACTCCGC
>JABMPG010000008.1 GCA_013203855.1 bacterium | reverse complement strand
TTGATGATCGTGTCGATGGCAATGGCGGTTTTACCGGTCTGACGGTCTCCAATGATGAGTTCCCGCTGGCCGCGACCGATGGGAATCATCGAGTCACTCGCCTTTATGCCGGTCATGAGAGCCTCTTTAACCGGCTTGCGGGAGAGAACGTTCGGCGCCTGCGCCTCGATGGGCATCAGGGTCGTGTCGGTAATCGGGCCCTTGCCGTCGAGAGGGCGACCGAGGGGATCGACGATCCGGCCAAGGAGGGTTCTGCCGACCGGGATCGAGGCGACCGTGTCGGTCCGCTTGACCGGATCACCCTCCTTGATATTGGAGTCGTCGCCGAAGAGAGCCACGCCAACGGAGCTTTCCTCAAGGTTGAGGACCATGCCCATCAGTTCTCCGGGAAACTCGAGGAGTTCGCCGGACATGGCCTTTTCCAGGCCGTAGACCGTGGCGATTCCGTCGCCGACGCGCAGCACGGTGCCAATATCTTCGATCTCGAGCCGCGCCTCGTAGTTCTGCAGTTCCTGACTCAGAATGCTGGTGATTTCTTCGGGCCGTAAAGCCATAACACTACCTCTCTGCCAGTTGCTCTCGGATCAGGATGCGCTCTCGCGGGTCGACTCCACCCGGACCTGCCGCAGCCGCCACCGGAGATCCTTCATATAACCCCGTATCGTACTGTCGATCATCATATCGCCCGCGCGGAAGAGGACACCTCCGATCAGGTTCGGGTCGGTCATATACTCCATCCGAAGTTTCTTGCCCGTGAAGGATTCGAGCGACTGGTGCAGGCGATCCTTCAGATCCTCTTCAAGGACGTACGCCGTCGTCACCCGACCCTCAAAGATGCCCCGCTTCTCATCCACCATCGCCACGTAGCGCTCCAGAACGCCACCCCAAAGACCGCCGCGGTGTTTGTCCACCAGAAGCAGAGCCAGATTCATCAGAAGTTTCGGGATACGGCCTTCGAAGACCTTGCGAAGCAGATCATGCTTGGCCGTCACCTCCAGCGCGGGCTCGCCCAGAAAGCGCTTCAGGCTCGGGTGCTCCGCAAGCACCCGCCCCAGAGACCGAGCCGCGTCGGACAAATCGTCCAACAACTCCGGGCGAGCCGCCTGAAGCAAAGCCTCCGCATAGGTTTCGAGAATCGGAATATCCTGTTCGGCCATTTCTAAAAGTCCAAGGGAACGGGTCTCGGATCACGGGACACCTGCGCCGGGGTCCGTCCCTATCTTTCTTCCTTTTCCTCGAGTTCGGTGATGAACCGCCCAACCAGTTCGCGCTGCTTCTCTTCATCGAGCCGTTCGCGGATGAGACGTTCCGAGGCGGCGAGAGCCAGGCTGACGATCTCGTCCTTGAGTTCGCTGCGGGCCTTGTCGATCTGGATCTGGATGTTAGCCTTGGCGCTTTCGATGATGCCGGACGCCTCGCTACGCGCGTTCTCGGCGATCTCCTCGGCGATTCGTTTGCCCCGGTTGACCTCTTCGAGGGTGCGCTTGCGGGCTTCCTCGTCGATCTCCTGTAATTTCTTCTCGTACTCCTCGCGCAGGGAGGCGACGCGCTTCTCGGAAACGTCGATATCGTCGAACTGAGAAGCGATCTTCTCCCGCCGTTCGTCCAGCAAACGCAGGATCGGCCCGACGGCCAGCCGCTGCAGGAGAAATATGAAGATAATAAAGGCGAGCAGGTGGGTCAACGCCACCGGCAGCAGATTCTGGATCAGCTCCGCATCCATCCCAGACTCCTTTCAGGTAGCCCAGCGTCCGGTTTCCGGCGGGGCCGGACCGGGCAGGGTCAACCAACCAGGAAGACCGAGATCAGGGCGTAGATCGTCAGAGCCTCGATAAAGGCGCAGCCGATGATCATGGACACCATGATCTTGCCCGAAGCCTCGGGCTGACGCCCGGTGGCCTCCATGGCCTTGCCTACGGCCATGCCCAGACCCAGAGCGGATCCCAGGGCGGCGATCCCCAGCCCCAACGGATAAGTCAGCTGTATCAGATTGAGCGTTTCCGGCATGAGTCTTGATCCTCCTCAGATTAAATGGATGTGTTACGGGTATCCGCGAACAGCGAATCTCAGGCTGCGGACTCCTCGGCGGCGGGCCGCGCCTCGACTTCGACCTCCGAATGCTCTTCCTCATGGTCATGGGGAAGCATCAAGAGAATATATACACAGGAAAGAAGCGCGAAAATCAACGCCTGAATGAAACTTGTCAACGTTGCCAGAAACAAAAAGGGCAGATGCAGCGGGATCCCAATGATCGGATGATCTCCGCCCAAGATGCCCAGAGGCTCGAGAAACAGGGCTGCCAGGCTGATCCCCAAGGTCACAAAAACCCCGAGCAGGATATCCTCCCCCAGAATGTTCCCGAAAAGCCGCAGCGAAAGGCTGATCGGCTTGACGAGTTCGGAGATAACTTCCAGCAGAAGAAGGAAAGGCGCCAAGAGCCACATGATTACGCCCTGGGGATTGCCCATCAGGTGCAGGATGTAGTTCTTGGGGCCGTTGTAACGAATGCCGGTGTACTGGACGTAGAGAAAAACGCAGATGCCGAGAACGATGTTCGTCTGGAAGGCGTTGGTCGCCGGTTTCATAAAAGGCACCAGACCCATCCAGTTGTTGAAGAGGATGAAGAAGAAAAGCCCCAGGAGAAACGGGACGTAGCGGGGACCGTGTTTTTCGCCTAGGATGGAGACGAAGAAATTGCGCAGGCCTTCCACGACGATTTCGACGGCGCTCTGGGCGCGGCCCGGGATCATGGCCCGCTTGCGAACCGCCCAGCGGGCGATCACAATCACCACGAGGACGGTCAGAAAGGCGAAGAAGACGTTCTGATTGGTCCGGTGGAGCGTGGCGGCTTGGGCGTCTTCCACATACGGATCGAACTGTTTGATGATCCTGTGGGTAAAAGTGTCCGGGGCGTTCAGTTTGCTCTTGGCCAGGAGATTCCAGAAATTCTCCAGTTCGGGAACATGCCCGCCGTGTTCAGCGGCATGGGCATCTCCCTCATGGGCTTCGCCAGCCGCCTCGTGTTCCACGATGGCACCGTGGGCGTCCCCGGAAATTTCGTCGTGGTGCTGCTCGACAAGAGGCTCGCGCGTGGTGTCCGTCGGAGTCATCTGGATGTCCGGCATGATCTAGTGGCGTTCTTCGGTGGAGTCCGAGTGGGCGCGGCCCGATTTCGCGGGCTTTTCCTGAATCTCAGCCATGCCCTGAGCCACCGCCTGGCCCAAAGCCTTCAGGAACATTAACAGAAAGGGCGTGTTCAGTCCAAGCAAGAATGCGAGGAAATTCCGCAGCCCGGAGATACCCACCTGGCGGCATAGCAGAAAGAGAACCCCTATCCATATCGCCTTTGCCGTGAAGGCCACAATCAGAATATGCGGACGGCGACGTCCGAAGATCTCGCTCAACCCCGCCGCCCACAGCACGAGATTCGCCATCATCCACGCCAGAAAAAGCAAATAACGCCCCGTCAGACCAGGCCCGGCGTAAACC
>JABMPG010000069.1 GCA_013203855.1 bacterium | reverse complement strand
GTATCGTAGCTGGTACAAGTGCCCCTACACGGAATATCTGAGGGGGAAGGGACTTCTGGAGAAATACGAGGAGGCCTTCAAGGAAAAGTACGCCCCGACCGTGCCCGGATTTCTTCAGCCCAGCCCGGTGGAAGCCGAGGATGCGCACGACGTTTTCATCACGCGGGAGGCTGCCAATTGGATCCGCTCCTATGACCAGGAGAAACCCTTCTTCCTGTGGCTGAACTTCGTCGGGCCCCATTCGCCCCTCGATCCTCCCGAACCCTACGCCAGCATGTACAAACCCGAAGACATGCCGCCGCCGATCAAAGAGATCCCCAACAACATCCCCGAGACTATCCGCGTCCGCTCCGAACGTTTCTGGCAGGACCATTCCGTCGAAGAAATGCAGCAGGCGCGTGCCTATCACTACGGCATGGTCTCGCTCATAGACGACCAGGTGGGACGACTCATCGAGGCGCTTCGCGAGAACGGCCGGTACGAGAACACGATCATCGTTTTCACCAGCGATCACGGCGTAAACCTGGGCGATCACGGTGTCTGGGGCAAGCATGTCCATTTCAAGGGCACGATCAACGCGCCCCTGGTCGTTTCGTGGCCGGGAAAACTGAAGAAAAAGAAAACAGTGGACCGCGTGGTCGAGCGGCAGGATCTGGCGCCCACCTTTCTCGAGGTCGCCGGAGCTGACGGCAAGCAACGCCAGTATCCTTTCGGCGAAAGTCTCATGCCATTTCTCACCGGCAAGGGAAACTACGTCCGCGAGGAGGCATTTGTCGAGGACGAGACCGCCACGACCGTCGTGACGAATCGATACAAGTACATTTATTCACCGGACTGGGAGACCCCGATGCTGTTCGACATGACAGAGCGCCCCGAGGAGGTCCACAACCTGGCGCTCGAAAACCCGGAGCTCCTCAATGAGATGCGCGACCGCATGCTCAACTGGCTGGTGCGAACCCACGACCACCCGAACAGCTCCATCCGGCACACCCACCGCAAGGTCGGAAACCCGGCCTGAGTGCGCTGGTTCATATCTCCAGTGAGACGTGTTCTGCTGGTAGAACCCCGCGCCACTTCCTCGCAAGGCCACGCTCGAAGGCATGCCTGGTCAGAAAGGGCGTTGGTTCTCGAAAGCACGGCAGGCGGCGACCGTGCCACAAACAGTTACTCACCACGGCACGATGTTTCAACCAGACCTTGAGAAGTCCTGGCAGTCGGGCTCGGCCACGCCCCTTGACGACCGCCCGGCGCCCCGGTACACTTGACCGTTCTTCCGTGGCCCGCGACCTGCGTCTTTCGTCGCGATGCTCCTGGAGAAGAAATTGAGATGAATTGAGGCGCCCTATCATGAAGCAAGTGCTCCTGATGCTGCTGTTGTTGTCCTTGTGCCTGCTGCCCGCGGTCCGGACGGAAGCGGCAACCAGGCTGGCTGATGTTTTCGGCGAACACATGGTCCTGCAGCGTGACATGCAGGTCCCCGTATGGGGATGGGCCGAGCCCGGTACCCCGGTGACCGTCACCATCGCGGGACAGAAGCATTCCGCCACCACCGGCCCCGACGGAAAGTGGATCTTGAAACTCGATTCCATGCCCGCCGGTGGGCCTCACGAAATGCGGGTCGCAGGCGGCAATGAAATCGTACTTCAAGACGTCCTGGTGGGCGAAGTCTGGATCTGCTCGGGCCAGTCCAATATGGAATTCTCGGTCGGTGCCATTCAGATTTCCAAAGAGACACTGAAAGAAGATGCCGACCCGGATCTGCGTCTTTTCATGTACACCAACCGCTTCGACACCCAGATGGAGCCACTGGAGCATCAGCCCGGAACCTGGCACCCCGACACGTCGGACAGGACACTCGCGTTTTCAGCGGTCGGCTACTTCTTCGGCAAGAAACTCCGGAAGGAACTGGGCGTTCCAGTCGGGCTCATCAAGTGCGCGGTCGGCGGTACGTCGGCCGAAGCCTGGACAAGCCGGCCGGTTCTGGAATCCGAATTCCCCTCCATCCTCGAGAACTACGTGAAGAAGATTCCCGAAAACTATGAAGGGGTCCGTCAGCAGTACGAGCTCGATCGCGCGGCATGGGGTGGCGAAGTAGCCAGGGCTCAGGCGGCCGGAACCAAGGCGCCTGCCATGCCGGCCCGGCCGATGGGACCCAAGCATCCTTCTGCCCCGACGGTCCTTTTCAACGGCATGGTCCATCCCCTCATCCCATTCGCCATCCGCGGAGTCGTGTGGTATCAGGGCGAATCAAACTCCGGTCGCGCCGCCGAATACGAAAAACTCCTCCCGGCCATGGTCCGCGATTGGAGCACCCGCTGGGGCTGCGACTTTTCTTTCGGGATTGTGCAACTCGTGAACTTCAGGGAACGCACCGGCGATCCCAACGAGAAATCGGGCTGGGCCGACCTGCGCGAAGCCCAACTCCACATTGTCCAGAATGACCCCCTCGCCGGCCTCGCGGTCGGGATCGACGTGGGCGAAGCCGACCAGATCCACCCCAAGAACAAGAAACCCATCGGGGATCGCCTCGGACTGTGGGCGCTGGCAAAGGTCTATGGGCGCGACATCCCTTACAGCGGGCCGATCTATCGCGAGATGAAGAAGGACGATGGCAAGATCCGCCTCTTCTTCGATTACGTTTACGACGGCCTGAAGACAAGCGATGGCGAGGCGCCCAAGGGCTTTGCCGTCGCGGGCGAAGACGGCGTTTACCACTGGGCCAACGCGCGGATCGACGGGGACACCGTTGTCGTTTCGTCGGACCTGGTGGCGAACCCCGTCGCGGTCCGCTACGCCTGGGGCGACAATCCAGAGGCGACTTTGTGCAATCGGGCGGGGCTGCCCGCTTCGCCTTTCCGTACTGACAACAGTCAATAGGTGTTGAAGGAAGTCGTGAAATCAAATCCAAATCTATCGGAGTGCAGAATGAAAAGAAAGCATGTGTGGCTGTCAGTTTGTCTGTTGGTTCTCACGATGGCGGCAACGGTCCGGGCGGACGTCCGGCTTCCCGCAGTTTTTGCCGATCACATGGTTTTGCAGAGAGAGACCGAGGTCCCCGTGTGGGGATGGGCCAATGCGGGAGAGACGGTTTCCGTCGAAATCGCGGGCCAGAAGAAAACCGCCGCTTCGGACGAGAGTGGAAAATGGAAGTTGAGCCTGGATTCCATGCCTGCCGGCGGCCCCTATGAAATGACAGTCTCGGGAAAGAACTCTCTTACGCTTCAGGATGTTCTCGTCGGCGAAGTCTGGCTGTGTTCGGGCCAGTCCAACATGGCCTTCTCGCTGAACGGAGCCGAAGGCGGCCAGGAAGAGATCGACCTTCCCGAAGACCCCGAACTGCGCCTTTTCTTCGTCCAGCAAGACACGAGTCAGACCCCGCTGGAGGATACTACGGAAGGGCACTGGTCACTGAGCACCCCCGACGCGAAGAGGTACGCCTCCGCAGTCGGCTACTTCTTCGGCAAGCGGCTTCGCGAGGAACTCGGCGTTCCCGTGGCCCTCATCAAGAGCTCGGTCGGGGGCACACCCGCAGATTCGTGGACGAGCCGCGAGGCTCTGCAAGCGGGTTTCGAGCCGATCCTGGACCGCTACACACAGGCCGTGCCGGAGAACTATGAGGTGGCCTATGCGAAGTACCAGGATGATGTGGCCGCTTGGAGACTGGCGGACCAGGAAGCCAGGGCGGCAGGAAAGGAACGGCCGGCCAAGATCCGCGAGCCTGTGGGCCCCAACAACAAACAGGCCCCGGTTGGCCTTTTCAATGGCATGATTCATCCCCTGATCCCATACGCCATCCGGGGAGCCATCTGGTATCAGGGCGAGGCCAACGCCGGCCGCGCGGATCAGTACAGCCGCCTGCTGCCCGCCATGATCACCGACTGGCGCGCCCGCTGGGGATACGACTTTCCGTTCGGAGTTGTCCAGCTCGTGAACTTCTATGAACGAAAAGATGAGCCCGGCGAGGCGTCCGCCTGGGCCGAGTTGCGCGAAGCCCAGGTAAAAACCATCGCCACGGTTCCGAATGCGGGCCTGGCCGTCGGGATCGACGTGGGCGAAGCCAACAACATCCATCCCAAGGACAAGAAGACCATAGGCAACCGCCTCGCTCCCTGGGCCTTCGCGACCGTCTATGGGAAAGACATCGAATACAGTGGTCCGGTCTATCGTGAGATGAAGAAGGAAAGCAACAAGATCCGCCTCTTCTTCGACCACGTTGGCGGCGGGCTCGTCGTGAAGAACGCCGACCAGCTCAAGCGATTCGCCATCACCGGCGAGGACAAGGTCTTCCACTGGGCCGACGCGCGGATCGACGGCGACACGATCGTCGTCTCCTCCGAGGCCGTGCCCGATCCCGTGGCCGTCCGCTACGCTTGGGGAAATAACCCCGAGGCGACGCTCTACAACCAGGCCGGCTTGCCCGCCTCTCCCTTCCGCACCGACGACTGGCCCGGCATCACCACCGGCCGGGAATAAGCAGGCAATTCCTTTGATCCTCCACAAGGCTTTCCTCTCCCGAGTTCGGGAGAGGAAAGCCTTGTCACTTCATGGCGCCCGGGATAGACTGATTTCCTCGGAGCGCGCGTAAATCGGCGCTTCTATTCCCCTCATCTTTGCGTCTCCCGATACGATGTCCTCTGCCACGCCTTCTCCCCTCGCCCCACGGGCCTATGTGATGTCCCAGTTCCCGGAATTTTGCGAGACTTTCATCCTCAACGAGGTGATCGAACTTGGCAAGCGCGACGTTCCCTTCGAGATCTTCTCGCTGAAAAAATGCCGCGATCCTCGATTTCAGCCCGGAGCGCGGAAACTGATGGAACAGGCGACGCACTATCCCCCGCCCATCTGGTCGCCCCGGATCTGGGGAGCCCATGCCGCATGTCTCGCTGGCCGGCCCCGGGCGTATCTCTCGACCCTCTTCCTGGCTCTTTCCTGCATTCGAGGACCCGTCCCCGTCTTTCTCAAGAATCTCTTCGTCTTCCTTCTTGCTCCGTGGTTCGCGAGACGCCTCCGGGAGCGGGGACTTCGTCATGTTCATGCCCATTGGGCCTCGATCCCCGCGTCGGCCGGGCTGTTTATCAGCCGTTTGGCGGGCGTTCCCTATAGTCTGACCGCCCATGCCTACGATATTTTCATCGACCAGACCCTCCTGCGGGAGAAAATCCGAGAGGCGCGTTACGTCGTGACCTGCACGAACTACAATCGCCGGTTTCTCGAAATCACCTTTCCCGAAGAGACGCAGGGAAAGGTGCATACGGTCTATCACGGCGTTGATCTCGACCTCTTCAACCTGCCCCACGATTCCGCTGCCGAGGAGCCGGTCATCCTCAGCATCGGCCGCCTCTGCGATACCAAGGGCTTCCCCGACCTGATCGACGCCTGTCGGATACTGCGCGACCAGGGCCTCGACTTCACCTGCCGGATCGTGGGCGACGGTTACATGCGGGAGGAACTGGAGAAACGCGTGCGCGATTCCGGCCTTGAGGATCGCGTCCTCATTCTGGGCCTTCAGCCTCGGGACAGAGTTCTGGAAGAATATCGCCGGGCGCGCCTCTTCGTCCTGCCCTGCGTCGTGACGGAGCGAGGCGACCGGGACGGTTTGCCCAATGTGGTGGTCGAGGCCATGGCCATGGGCTTGCCGGTGGTGGCGACCGACATTTCCGCTCTCGGCGAGGGAGTGGAAGATGGCCGCACGGGACGGCTCGTCCCCAGCCGCGACCCGGTCTCGATGGCCCGGGCGATCGCGGGACTGTGGGAAGCAGGGGATACCCGTCGCGAGATGGGAGATGCCGCACGAGGTAAAGCCCATGAGCGATTCGGGCTGTCCATGAACATGGAAAAACTCGCCGAACTCATCCGGCGGCAGGAGTGCAGTGGCCTCTAAGCCTTTCCGAATTCTCTACGTGATCGAGCGGCTGGCGCGCGCCGGGACCGAGCTGCACATGCTGCAGGTGATCCGGCGACTGAACCGCGACCGCTTCGAGCCCCTTCTCTGCTGCCTGAGCGAGAGCACGAGCGATGTCTCGCTCCTGCCACGCAACGTGCCGTGCCGCTTTCTGAAAGGCGGATGGAACTTGTCGGGGCCCCGGATGATCCCACTCTATCTCGCGTTAAGACACACGATTCGCGAAGTGCAGCCCGATGTCGTCCACAGTTTCCTCTTCGTTGCCAACGTGCTGTCCCCCTTTGCCAGCCATTCCGCGAAGGGAATCGTTGCGTCCCGGGGCCGCATGGGGATCGAGTGGGAAGCCGGGGGACTGCACCGCCTGGCCCAGACCGCAGCAAGCCGCCGGACCAATGCCATCGTCTGCAAGACGCACGCCATGCGGGACGAGATCATCCGAGTGGAAGGCGTCCCAGCAGGCCGCGTTCATGTCCATCCCAACGGCGTCGATGTCGAGCGCTACCGGGTGGAGCCGTCCGAAAAGAAAAGGTTTCGCCAGAGTCTGCTCCGAACCTATGGAATCCCAGCCAAAGGCGCCCTCATTCTGGCCGTGGGCAACCTGAAGCCTATCAAAGATCAGATCACGCTGGTGAAGGCGGCCGCCGGACTTCGCGATATCGAACCCACGCCGTTCATCGCCATCGTGGGCGAGGGAGAGAGCCGTCGGGATCTTGAAACTGCGATTCGTTCGGAAAATCTCGAGCAGCACGTGCGCCTCATCGGTAGACAGGAAAACATGCGGCCCTGGATGGCGGCGGCGGACCTGTATGTGGCTTCCTCGGTCAGCGAAGGCCTGCCCAATGCCCTTCTGGAAGCAATGGCGTCCAGCCTCCCTCCCGTCCTCAGCCAGATCCCGGGCCACGAGGAGGCTGCCGGAGAGAACGCCTGGTACTTTCCCGCGGGCAATCCCGAGGCGCTGGCGAAAGGCCTGCGTGAGGCCCTGGCCTCGCCTCAGGCGCGAGCAGAGAGGGCTGAGAAAGGTCTCGAACGGGTCCAGACTCATTTCTCCATCGACAGAATGATGGTTCGGCTGGAAGAATTGTACCTGAACCTTCTGGAGAAGCGTTCCCGCTCATGAAAATCACGCCCAAACGCCTCCGTCTCGCCCTGCGCTCGCCCGGACACTTCCTCTGGGCCGCACGCCGGGTCCTCCGCGCGTCATCTCTCGGACGACTTGAGCAACGTTTCGGGAACGGTCGCGCGCTGAAGCCCGATGTCATCACCGTCAATATCACCTCCCGCTGCAACC
>JABMPG010000619.1 GCA_013203855.1 bacterium | reverse complement strand
GTATTTCTACGAGCCCTTCCTCAAGGCTTATGACCCCGAACTGCGCAAGGATCTCGGCGTCTGGTACACCCCGCCTGAGATCGTGCAATACCAGGTCGAACGAGTGGACCGTGTTCTGCGCGAGGAACTCGACATCGCCGACGGCCTGGCCGATGACAACGTCGTCATCCTCGATCCCTGCTGTGGCACCGGGGCATACCTCGTCGAGACCCTCAAGCGCATCCACAAGACCCTTCAGGAGAAGGGCGGCAGCGCCCTGACGGCCCAGAAACTCAAGAAGGCGGCCATGGAGCGTGTCTTCGGCTTCGAAATCCTGCCCGCCCCCTTTGTCGTCGCCCACCTCCAACTCGGCCTCATGCTCCGCAACCTCGGTGCGCCCTTGGACCATGACGGCGACCAGCGCGCCGGGGTCTACCTGACCAACGCCCTCACCGGTTGGGAGCCGCCGAAGAAGCCGAAAAACGAACTCCCCCTTTTCCCCGAACTAGCCCAAGAACGTGACGCCGCCAACCGGGTCAAGCGCGAAGCCCCGATTCTCGTCATTCTCGGTAATCCGCCCTACAACGGTTTTGCCGGTCTGGCCATGGATGAAGAGCGCGACCTGGTGACGGCCTATCGGACCACGAAGCGGGCCACGAAGCCGCAAGGACAGGGCCTCAACGATCTCTATGTTCGGTTTTTCCGGATGGCGGAACGTCGGATTGTCGAGAAATCGGGACGGGGCATCATCTGCTATATCTCGAATTACTCCTGGCTCGAAGGGCTCTCCCACACCGGCATGCGGGAGAGATACCTGGAGGTATTCGACAAGATCTGGATCGACTGCCTGAACGGAGACAAATACAAGACGGGCAAACTGACGCCATGGGGGGAACCGGACCCGAGTATTTTCTCCACGGAGTCGAATCGGGAAGGGATCCAGGTCGGCACGGCGATCAGCCTGCTGGTCCGCAAGTCTCCGCCGCTTGAAACAACGACCGGCGAGGGCGCCGGCCCCACACTTTCTGATTCTTCCTCTCCATCTTCGAAGGATCAGGTGCGATTCCGCCATCTTTGGGGCAAGCGCAAGCATGCTGAAGTGTTGCGAAATGCGCGAGGTGAGAAGCCGGCCCAGTATGAGCCCCTTTCGCCCCCGGTGGAGGTGGGCTATCCCCTCATGCCTCTCCAGATTGACTCGGGCTATCTGACCTGGCCCCAGCTCCCCGATTTATTCCCGGTTTCCTTCCCGGGCGTGAAGACCAGCCGGGATGAATTCTTGGTGGATATCGACCGGGAGGCCCTGGAGTTACGGATTGCCGCCTACTTCGATCCGTCCCTTTCCCACGAGGAGATCGCCAGACGTTGGCCGAGTGTCATGACGGAGGGCGGCCGCTACAAGGCCCGTGAGATTCGGGAGTATCTGGTCAAACGCGGACCAACGAAAGGCCAGATCGTTCGCTACGCCTATCGCCCCTTCGATGTGCGCTGGGTCTACTGGGAGCCCGAAACGAAACTGCTCGACGAGAAACGGAGCGAGTATTTTCCGCACGTTTTTGAGGAGAACATGACGTTTTTCACAACTGGCAGAACAAGGAAGCACGACGTTGAGCCGCCCATTGTGACCCGGCTTCTGAACGATCTGAACTTCATGGACAGCGGGGCGCGTGGCTTTCCACTTTTTCTCTCGGCAGTCTTTCGGGACCAGGACGCCGAAAACCATTCAACCAACGTCTCCCGTGGAGCCATGGACTATCTGAGTGAAACCGGGACAGGACCTGAGCCGCTGTTCCAGCATTCCTTGGCCGTTGGTCACTCCAAAATGTATCGGGACGACAATCTCGATGGTATTCGTCAGGGCTGGCCCCGAATTCCCCTTCCCGCTTCCCGCGAAACCTTGCTCGCATCGGCCGAACTGGGGCGGCGGGTGGCGGCTCTGTTGGACACGGAAAAGCCGGTCGACGGTGTCACCTGTGGCCAGATCGATCCGCGCCTTCGGTCTCTGGGCGTGATTCGAAAGGTCGACGGCGGAAACCTCAACCCCGACGCAACGGAACTCGACCTGACCGCCGGATGGGGCCACGGCGGGAAGAACGGGGTCTGCATGCCGGGACGGGGAAAGGTGGATAAAAAGGCGACCTCCGATCCCGAGCAGGCCCGGCTCCTGGGAGATCAGTCTCTCGACGTCTACCTGAACGAAGTTGCCTACTGGTCGAATGTGCCCCAGGCGGTCTGGGAATACACCATCGGCGGCTACCAGGTGATCAAGAAATGGCTGAGCTATCGTGAGAGGGCCATTCTCGGCCGGGGGCTCCACCCCGAGGAAGCCGAGTACGTTACCGAAATGGTCCGCCGCATCGCCGCGCTGATTCTGATGCAGGAGGACCTGGACAGGAATTATCAGGCAGTCAAGGCCGACACGTGGCCTTGGCCGATCGAAAAGGGATGCGGGACAGTGTGTGAGTCCTGATCGTCAGTAGTTAAACGACTTCCAGCACGAAATGGTCGGGTTCATCTCTCGCAGAGGTCAACCGGCGCAACGCTGACCGTTCGCCCCGCCTCATCTCTGTGGCTCCCTAGTGCCGCCGCCACTCCTCACTGATTTCAACTGTCTTACCCGTGCACCCCGGACCGCACTTCGGACACCGCCAATACCGGATCCTAACCTCTACCTCCGACTTCGACGTATAAATCACCATCCGCCGCCCGCAGATAGAGCAGTAAAGAACCACCTCCCGACGCTCGACCGGCTCAGCAGCCATTCCAGACTCCCGTTCAATCCAAACTCCAGCCGACCCTCCCCGACCCTTCCCCGCGCCCTCCGTGGCCAACTCCTAATGCCGCCGATATTCCGAAAACCCCGGCATCCAACCCGCTGCCCGCTACTCCCGAGGAACCTTCAACTACTGCCGCCGACCCGG
>JABMPG010000618.1 GCA_013203855.1 bacterium | reverse complement strand
TTCGCGCTGGAATCGCGAGGCAAATCGGGGGATCGGCCTTTCATTTCGCAACGGCTTTACACGGGGAGCGCCGAAGACATGGCCGATTTTTCCGGACGCCTGAAAGCGCTGGCCTGGCGTACTCGGCAGAAATGATGGTCGAAGAGGTAATGGCTCTTGAACTGCAGGAAGCCCCGGGTCAGTCGGCGCTCACGCGCCTCCAGTATCTTCGCGACGGCGATCCGGCTGTTGTCTTAGGTGACGCGCCACGGCACCCCCTGAAGGAACTCGAAGGCCCGCACATGGCCCTCCCAGAAACTCTCCGTGCACTCGCGCTCGAAGGCCATCACGAACATCACATCGGAGAAAGGCAGGGCCAGGACGAACAGATGGACCTTGCGCAGCACGCCGGCGATGAGGGCCAGGGCCTCTCCGAAGTCCACCTGGGCTTCGCCCGGACGGTGCGTCAGCGGCACAAAGACCTCGCGACCCCGCTCGTGCGTCTGGGCCACGGCGTCCTTGACCGCGGTGTAGCCGCCCGTGTAGCCCTCCTCTCCCAGGCGCTCAAAGATGCGTTTAGCCGTGTGCCGCTGCTTACGCGGCCCATCAGCGTCAGCCCGCAGGATCTCCGCGATCCGCTCCAGCCAGGGGCCGATCTTGGGCTTGGGACGCGGCCTGGACTGGCGGTAGCCTGGCGGCTCGCCATACCGCAAAATCTTCTCCAGGGTCTGCCAGTGCATCCCCGTCTCGCGCAGGATCTGGCGCTTGGTGACCCCCTCCACCAGCACCCGTCGACGAATCTCCGCCCATTGCTCCATGTCTCTGTACACCCCGTTTCCCTCCCCGGAAGAACAGCGTTGAAAACCGCCATTCTCCCAAGGAGCTGTATGGGGTGCCGCACTTTTCGACCGCCCCGGCGCCTGCCGCACTTTTCAACCGCCATTCACACTCCCTTGTCGGCCGCGGCACGGAGCACTCATTTTCTCTCGTTTTGTGATTGTGTCAGCGGACACAGCGGTCTAGCATACGGGTGGTGACATGCTTGTCTCCCGGAGGTCTTCATCTGGTAGCCCGGGAGGAGCAGAATGGCCGGAGATCTCAGCAAAGGCGCTTCGGGCGGGTTCCGCCCTGCCGGTGAGTGTTCTCGTCGCGCCACGGCTGGATGATCTCCACATCCCGCGTGATGTCCATTTCCACGCCAAAGGTTCGGCAGTGTTGGAAGAACAGGTTGCCGATTCGATCCAGGTCGCCTTGGAATCGAAATGTGGTGACGTGCTTCATCCGTAGTAAAGGGAGGAACGACAATGAAATTCAGATCAAGGCTCACGATTGCTGTTTGTCTGGCGTGGGTATGCCTGGCCCGATTCAACCATGCCTCAGGAGAGGTCCACCTGCCCCCCTGCTTTGGGGACAACATGGTTTTGCAGCGCGATGTGCCGGCGAGAATCTCCGGCTATGCCGATGCGGGCGAGTCGGTGCTAGTCAAGCTTGGCGATCAGATTGTGGGCGAAACCGTCGGCGCAGGAGCGGAGAAACCATGGACCGTGATGCTCCCCGTGCTCAAGGCGGGAACGATCCCCGATATCACCATCGAGGGGAAGAATCCGGTCAAGTTGACCAATCTGCTGGCGGGCGACGTGTGGGTTTGCTCGGGGCAGTCAAACATGGAGCAGACCCTGGCCATGGGTCCTTGGTGCAAATATGGGGGAGTGGTCAACGAGGCGCAAGAGTTGGTGGCAGCGAACCATCCGACCATCCGCATGTTTACGGCTCTCAGCAAGGAGCCTTGGTCGCTTTGCACGCCGGAAAGCGCGAAGAGCTTTTCCGCGGCGGGGTATTTCTTTGGCCGGGAATTGCAGCAACATCTGGATGTGCCCATTGGTTTGATTCAGGCGGCAGCCGGCGGGACGCCGGCGGAGTATTGGACGCCCCGCGCGGTGCGCGAGGCATGGCCGGGATTTGCCCCGGCGCTGGAATCGGCACAAAAGGTGTTGAATGAGTTGCAGCCGCTCTTCGACGCGGATCGTCTTGCC
>JABMPG010000007.1 GCA_013203855.1 bacterium | reverse complement strand
GATAGACGGGCGGGAG
This sequence comes from bacterium, assembly GCA_013203855.1. GTDB lineage: Bacteria > Sumerlaeota > Sumerlaeia > UBA8349 > UBA8349 > JABMPG01. The sequence goes on along the minus strand of JABMPG010000007.1, from coordinate 4,284 downwards.
ATCCCGAGACCACTGCGGGCATTGGCCTGGGGATCCATATCGACGAGGAGAGTTGTGCGTCCCGCAGCGGCGAGACACGCGGCGAGATTGACCGACGTCGTGGTCTTTCCGACGCCGCCTTTCTGGTTCGCGATAGCGATGACTTGGGTCATGAGAGAGGGAAATTCGCGGGATTTGTTGCACGTGAAACTATGAATTCTGATTGTTGCACGTGAAACAGCGGCGGGCCGGCCGCTGCGTTCCTTTATACGGAAGACCCTCCCCGCCCGCAACACCTATCTATCGAATTCCATCAGCGCTTCCGGGATTCTCGCCACAATGTCGCCCGCGACCATCCCACGTGTCCCGATCTCCACCGCCGCTAAGTCGCCCGCCACCCCGTGTATATAAACACCCGCGCAGGCCGCCTCCAGAGCCGGACACCCCTGGGCCAGAAGCCCGCCGATCAGGCCGGTCAGAACATCGCCCGAACCACCCTTCGCCATGCCATCATTCCCCGTCGGATTGATCCACGCACGCCCGTCCGCACTCGCCACGACCGTCCCCGCACCCTTCAGCACGACCACGACCTCGGCCTCCCGGGCCAAGCGACGGGCCGTTTCGATCCGGTCGGCCTGCACCTCTTCGACCGAAATACCCAGCAAACGCGCCATTTCACCCGGATGAGGGGTCAAAATCGTCGGAGCCTTTCGTTCCGTCAGATATAGGGCTTTCTCCTCCAAACAGTTCAGCCCATCGGCGTCGATCACCATCGGACTTTCCACACAGACCAACTCGTCCACCAGCCGCGCCGTGTCGGGATGTGTCCCGATACCCGGCCCCAGGGCAATCGCGTTCACTTTCCCGAAAAACCGCTCCAGTTCCTCCCAGCACTGATGGGTCAAATGGGACCCTCCGCTCCCTTCGATCGGCACCTTCACCGCTTCGACAATCCGGGCCGCCACGATCCGCTCGATCTCGGCCGGCAACGCGGCGAAAACCATCCCGCAGCCCGAACGCAAGGCGGTCGCGATCGTCAGATACGCCGCGCCACTCATTCCCGCGCTTCCCGCCAAAACCAACAAAGACCCGAACGTCCCTTTATGACCATCCAAGGGCCGAAACGGAAGCGCAGAGATTACGTCGTCCTCGGTCAGAAGATGCAGCCGGATCTCATCGCTTTCGGACAGATCATCAGGAAATCCGATATCGGCGACCACGATCTCGCCCGCCATCTCCTTACCTTTCCCGAGAATAAGCCCCCGCTTCGGCAAACCCACCGTAATCGTCAGATTTGCCTGAACGCAAGCACCTTCCGTCAATCCATCGTCTGTCTGGAGGCCGGAAGGGATATCAATGGCTACTATAGGAATATCAAGACTATTAATGACCCCGATTGCCTCCCCCATCGTCCCCGTCACCGGGCCACGAACACCCGTGCCGAGAATGGCGTCTATGACTACTTCGCAACCCGCGAAGACCTCCGTCAGCCGCGGCACCTGCTCGCGGTGAATGATCTCCACGTTCTCGGGCAACCTTTCGAAGTTGACCCGGCCCCCCTCGCTCAGATTCTGCCCATCGGTCAACATAACTACCTTGACACTTACACCCGCTTCGCTCACGAGCCGTGCCACCACTAAGCCATCACCCGCGTTGTTGCCCTTTCCCGTCACGATACCGACTTGCCGAGGACTGAAACGCTCCAGCACCGTCGCCGCGATCGCCTGCCCCGCACGCTCCATCAGTTCCAGACCGCCGATCCCCCGATCCCGGATCGTCGTCTCATCGATATGTCTCATTTCCTCCGCCGTCACAAGCTTCAGCGCCATGGCTCTACTCCTTTTTGCACTTCGCCCTTCCGAAATCACTCTTCGAGTTTATCACCCGTTCCACGGGGGCCGCGATGAAAAACGAAGATCTTGTCTCAATACTGCTGTCCGACGGCCTTGACACCCAGGCACCCGATAGCCGCCACAGTCCTCATCCGTGGCGGCCCCGGACGATCTTCCTCACCTCCGGATCATGTTGCCGACGGCTGTACAAGAGATCGACGTCATGGAACCACCAGATTCGGTCCGAAACGGTCACGAACCGCAGGAAAACGACCCTATTCCCCTACCGGGCCATATAGTTCCCGGTACGCCCCCACCATGTCGCTGACAAGGATCCCGTCGATTCTCATGCCGTCAATCTCGCAACCACTGATTTCGATGTTGACGAGGTGGCAGTCCGTGATCTTCGTCCCTTTCAGGTTAACGTCGTGCAGGCGCGCGTTTTGCATGTTGACGTTGTCAAAGTTCGCGTCCTTCAGGCAGACGTCATCAAACTCGACCCCGGTCATGCCCACATTGAGAAACTTCGACCCGTCGATAACGGCTTCCTGGCAGAGGTGCTTTCCGCAGAAAATGTTTTTCCCCATCGTGTTTTCCTTTCGAATGGGAACAACACAACCAGTCACTTGTGTATCTACGCGTTCGCCCTCTTGTTGTCAACGCTGTGTTTCTCGCTCAAGGGTGGGTCAGAGACGCTCTTCTTCTCTCTCTCTAAACTAAAACAAAGTGTAACAGATAAGAGATAAGCAGTAGGGGCTGTGTATACTGTGTAAAAGGCACATAACAACAATATTTACAAAGGTTTAGACTTGTGGACAGAGACCAGGACTTATACCGGATTCATCCACAGGATGGCGGCGGGCAGTCGCGAACCAGGAAGACCAGGGCTTTTGTACACCACCGTAGGAACGCCCTGTGGAAAGACACAAATCTTCCGTAACTCTCCGTAGATATTTGATATCATGGGTCTTTATAGACAGCAGAAGGAAGAGAAACAGGCGGTTTGCCTCGTTGGAGTTATTCACAGGTGAGTTCCACGGATAGATTATTCCTGATACGCAAACTCTTTTGATTTAACTGGACTTAGGTATAGTTGCTTTTTAAGGTTTGATTTTTCTACACAAGTTAGACACAGGAGATATTACACAAACCTTTGAGGTCTTCAAAGGAGGTAACTGCCCCTTTTTCAATTTTTTCGGTCCGTGTTTATCAGGAAACCATTCAGTTGTCTCAGGTGCTGTTTGGATGATTCATCCACAGTTCTTGCGGAAAGGCCGGATTCAGCCGGGTCGCGGAAAACTCCACCCAACCACCGTGAGACGAGGACGGGCGGGTTTTTCCGCCTTTTCCATTGTTCCCGCCTCCCGGATTTGGGAGGATTCGATAAGCGGGATTCTTTCCCGCGAACGCTCTACGCAAAATCCCGACCAACCAGCTTCCGCGCGGACAGGAAACTCGGAAAAAGGACCGTCTTTCTTTGCAATTCGACATTCTCACCCTCTTCCCCGAGATGTTCGAGGGCTTTCTCGAGCACAGCATCGTCGGTCGGGCCCGGCAGGCCGGACAAGTCAACATCCAACTCATCCAGTGGCGCAACTATGCGACTGACCGGCACCGCGTGGTTGACGACTCGCCCTATGGCGGCGGCGCGGGCATGGTGCTGAAATGCGAGCCACTTTTTCGCGCCATCGAAGACCTTCGCGCCCCCGACGCCCGCCCGCCCGAGACCCAGGTGATCTACCTCACGCCCCAGGGCGAACTTTTTAACCAGGAAATTGCCTGCGATCTGGCCGAACGCGCCCAGCATCTAATCCTGGTCTGTGGACGCTATGAAGGCGTCGATGAACGCGCCCGCGTCCTCTTCGATCGCGAGATTTCCATCGGCGACTATGTGCTCACCGGTGGCGAACTCGCTGCGGGCATTGTCGCCGATGCGGTCACGCGCCTCATCCCCGGCGTTCTGGGCAACGACGAATCGGCCCAAAACGAATCCCACATGGAAGGTATTTTCGATTATCCCCACTACACACGCCCCGAGATCTTCCGCGACATGGCCGTGCCGCCCCTCCTCCTCGGCGGCCACCACGCCAAAATCGTCGATTGGCGCCGCGAACACGCCTTGCGCCACACTCTCCAAGTACGGCCCGATCTCATCGAAAAGGCGGATCTGAGTGAGGCCGACCGGGTCTTGCTCGAGAAGATTTGCCAAGAGGGCAAAGCCGCATTTCCGGAAAGCGATTGAGAGCAGATCCTGGCCGACTCTTCTCGCTCTGGACTCTGAACGTTGAGATATGAACTCCAATGTCCGAACGCGCGCCCCTGTCGCCGAGTCTTGCCTTTCGCCGGACCTTGTGCCATGGTTTTCCCACACTGACGCGGCCGGCAGAGGCGCCCACTCCGCCCCGCCGCCCGGTTCCAACCTCTAGCTGGTGTAGCTCAATTGGCAGAGCATCTGATTTGTAATCAGAAGGTT
>JABMPG010000617.1 GCA_013203855.1 bacterium | reverse complement strand
GTGTGGTGATCTGCTCATCCGGCGCAAAGGGCGGGGGAGACAGACATTCGTTCAACCGCGCATTAACGAACTTGAAGGAACCACAGGTATTGGGGCGAGCACAAGCACGGTTCTGAGAGGGGTGAGCGACAACCGTTAGATGGTCGAAATACTGTGGCACCGCCGGGAAACCAGGCGGCAAACGGAGAACACAAACCCCGACCTAAGACTACGGAAGAACACCGTCTACTCGCCCAATATCTCTGCCGAAACGCCGGGTCAAGTTCGAGGCGGCGCGAGCCTTGCGCACCGGCCGGAACGACTTGATCGGAAAGGAGACTACGAGCATACTGAACTCAGCCGGGGAAACGGAGACGGGCTCTGCGGGAGCGCAACCCGATCAAGGGATACCCGGCCGCGACTTCGACGCGAAGTCCGGGGCGGAAGGAGGGCCAGGCCGCTCGCCGACCGCCCCACCAATCTTCGCCGAGACGCTCGCCCATGCCTGAGAAAACTCATCGAAAATGTGACTAACTTTTTCGACGATTTGTCGGATTCACGGTGAACCAGGACAATCATTCGTCACTCTTTGCAGGAGGGCGTTCTAGATAATAGTCAAACCACTCGCCCGGAAGGGCCTCCCGCGCGGGAACTGGGGGGTCTACAAGCGATCGGCCGTCTATGGGGTAGAATGGATGCTTATCGTTGAAAACCACGCAGACCCCTTGTTGTGAAATGACCCCCCCAGAGCGCAAAATCCAGGGCGGCACCTGTCCAAGGTCCCGAAACCAACAAGGAATCGCCCCCCGGTCCTCCCGGCCGTGCCGCGCCCCGTTTCGTCCGTGAAGGATCGAGGCCAGCCGAGAACCTGGCGGTTATCACTTGACCGGTCCGCACAACCGGTCTATGGTCAACGCGATGGTCAGAAGTTCCACCCATTTTTCCGGGCATTTGATTCAGCGATTCGGCGATTCATATCTGTCATGCAGATGACACGCTACGCGAAAGGCCCGCAGGGGACAGCAGGACGATGGACAGGCTGTTTTTTCCATTTGAACTCCTGACGGAGAGGCTGGCGATACGGTCTCCGTCCGTCGGTGATGCCTCCCAACTTCTGGAGGCTGTCGCCGAGAGCATCGACATGCTGAGGCCCTGGATGCCGTGGGCCGACCATGCCCCCAACTTGCCCGAGATGGAGAAGAATTGCCGGGAGGCCGAGGAGGCGTTCAGGGAAGGGACAAATCACCGGTTCCACCTGTTCCTCAGGGATTCAGGGACCTTTGTTGGGGGAAGCGGTCTGCACCGGATTAGTTGGGCGGTCCCGAAGGTTGAGATTGGCTATTGGGTACGGAAATCGTGTGGCGGCAAGGGATACATTACCGAGGCCGTTCAAGAGATTACCCGCTACGCGCTGGATGAGCTGCAAGCGAAACGAGTCGAGATTCGGACGAGTTCGAGGAACGTGAGGAGCCGTCGTGTTCCCGAGCGTCTCGGATTCGCGCTCGAGGGTACGCTTCGCAACGACGAAAGACACGTGGACGGAACGCTGTGCGATACCTGCATCTACGCGAGAATCGCAGAGGGCTGGAGCGAGAAGGGGCCAGATGAAGGTTGATTATGTGACCGACACATCCAACTGGGAAAACTGGCAGCGCGACTACCGGTTGGGCCTGATTCTCATCATGCCACCGGAAGAGGTGTCGCGGCAGATTGACCTGCTGCGCGCCAAGCACGATCCTTATGCGTTTGCCATCTGCCCGACGCACATTTCTCTGTCCGACCCTTTGCGTCGGGAGGTGACTCCCGAACTGGAAGAAGAGATCAGGGACATTCTGAGCACGATCGCACCGTTCATGCTCCACTACGACAAGCCCCATGCATCCCCAAAGCGCGGCGGGGTGGCCTACCCGATCTCTCCACAGGCGCCGATCGACCATCTGAAGGAGATCCTGCACACCGCGGCAGTGTTCGAGGGTGCTTTACTATGGCGCGTCTCGCACGCGTGATCGCTCCCGATTTTCCCCATCATGTTACGCTGCGCGGCAACCGGCGGCAACCGACTTGTTTTCAGGACGGTGATTACGCGGCGTATGTGG
>JABMPG010000616.1 GCA_013203855.1 bacterium | reverse complement strand
TGCCGATGGAAAACCGGTTCGCCTTCTGCCGGGCGATCAACAGTCTCCTCCTGTACCGGGCGATCCGAACGGAAATCGTACGGCGCGGATCCATACCTCACGTCCTTCTGACAAATTCCCCCTTCTTTTCCCTTCCTTTCACGTGGCTGCCGTCCCGATTGAGGGTCTATGACGCCATGGACGAGTTGGTCCGCTTTTCCTGGGCTCCGCCCGACGCCGCCAGCCAGGAGCGCCTGGTGATCGCCCAGGCCGACCTCGTGACCGCCGGAACCCTTTCCCTGGCCCGGGCCAAGGCTCACGAATACGAAGACTTGGTGGACCGCGTGGAATACATCGGCTGTGGCGCCGATGCCCGCCACTTCTCTCCGCCCGGTCCGGACGCCCCGAAACCCGTTGACATCTATGATTTGCCCCGGCCCATTGTCGGCTTCTTCGGCGCCATAAACGAGCGGGTGGACCCGGTGGTTCTGGAGGCTCTGGCACGAGCGATGCCCGAGGCGTCCATTGTTCTCATCGGGCCCGTGTACAAGGGCTTCCATCAGAGCGGCCACGAGGGGCAAGGCCGGGAAGACACCCCGGACCTGCGAAAATTCGGCAATATCCACTTCCTCGGACCGAAGCCCTACGCCCAGCTCCCGGCCTGTCTCGCCGCCTTCGACTGCGCCATCGTTCCCTATCGTCTCACCGACGGCATCGAGTTCGTTCAACCGGTCAAGGTGCTGGAATATCTCGCCGGAGGGAAGCCGGTTGTTTCGACGGCCATCCCGGACGTGGTGGAGATTTACGGCCATCTCGTACGAATCGGCCGGAGTCCCCGGGATTTTGTCCAGAAGGCGCGCTAGGCGATTGCCGAAGGGGATGCGCGGTCCGCGACCTACCAGGAAATCGCCGCCCGGCGCACTTGGGATGACATGACGTCCGAGTTCCTCCACCTTTTCCGCGACACGGAACAACGCCGGAGGGACGCCCCACGTCGCGTCAGCCATCTCCTGCACGGCATCCATTTCGGCGGAGCGGAAGAGGTGGTGGTGAATCTCTGCGGAGCGTTCGCCGCAGCCCGCTACCGGGGTTCCGTGATCTGTCTGGGCAAGGGCGAGATCATGGAGCGGCGTCTGGGGCAAAAACGAATTCCCTGGCAGGTGGTCCCGATGAAACACAAGGCCGACCTGGGGATCGTCTCTCCCCTCATCGCGGCCCTTCGCAGCCAGAAAGCCGACCTGATCCACACTCATACCAGCCGGACCAACCTTGTCGGACGGCTCGCCTCAAAGGTCTGCGGGCTTCCCGTGGTTACCACGGTTCACACCGCCGTCAGCCGCGACGTGAACGATCCGCGAAAGTCAAATCACCTCAACGCCTGGATCGACCGCGTTACTCTGAAATGGTCCCGAGCGGTCATGACCGTATCGAACCACAACCGCGAGGAGTTGCTGCGGCAGGGAGGCGATCCGGATCGTATCGTCCACGTTCCCAACGGCGTGGCCGTCCACTTCCCTGTGCCAGACGAGGTCCAACTGAGCGCCATCCGGCGGGAGTTTCTCCCCGGCCATCACGGGAAGCCGGTGGTGGGCATGCTGGCCTCTATGCGGCCCCGAAAAGGCCCCGATGTCCTGCTGAGAGCCATGCCGGGGGTGCTGGCCCAATTCCCGGACGCCCGGCTCCTGATGGTGGGCTCAGGAGAATTCGTGGAGAGCGAGGATTATCTCGAAACGCTGGCGAGACTGGCGAAAGAGATCGGCGTGCGTGACCATGTGATCTTTACCGGCCACCGCGATGACACCCTTGCCATGCTATCGATCATGGACGTAGTGGTCCTGCCCTCCATCTTCGGAGAAGGCCTTCCGTTGACCACGCTTGAGGCCATGGCCCTGGCCAAGCCGATCGTGACGACGAATACCGAGGGCAACAACGAGGCGGTCGTTCACGAAGAGACCGGCCTGCTGGTCCCGCCCAATGATCCCGAAGCGCTCGCCGACGCCATCTGCCGGGTACTTGCCGGCAAGGCCTGGGCTCTATCCCTCGGCCAGAAAGGCCGCCTTCGCGTCCGGGAACACTTCAGCATCGAGAAGATGGCGGAACGATACCAGGGGCTGTACGATCGGGTGATTGCCGAGAACGCCTTTCCCGCGTAGATGCCCCGCCCCGGGAGCGGGAATCGATCTGAAAAGGCAGATATCGGGTCCATGAACTCCTCCAATCCCATCCCGGCGCGGACCGGAGCAGATCAGAAGTTCCTCGTCCGCATCCTCACCATCATCCTGCTCGCCGTCCTCGTCCTCCAGGCCGTCTATCGCCTGACCGAGGCGGTCCAGAATCTGAGCGCCCCCTTTGATACGAGCTATCCCGAATGCGCCGTCGTCGAGCGCACCCTCGCCGTCACCCGAGGCGAGCCGCTGTATGGCCCGACCGATCATTGGCCTTACCTGACCGCGCCTTACGGCCCTCTGACCTACTATCCCGTGGCTTGGACGGCCCGGTTGATCGAGCTGGATGGCACCCGCCAGGAACAGGCCCGCCGGATCTATCTTCTCGGGCGGCTCTATGCCCTGCTCGCTTGCGCCGCGATTCTAGCCTGGCTGAGTGCCATGGGCGCCCACCTCGGATTGCGCGGCTGGGCGCGCGCATTGCCGGTCCTCGTCTTCTTCCTTGCCGGCCGGATTCTTGAAATAACCTCTTCCTTCCGGCCTGATTCCCCCATGGTAGCCCTCGCGCTATGGGCATGGTGGCTGGCGATGAAGAAACCCGGCGGACGGCGAATGATCCTGGCCGCCGGACTCATGGCCCTCGCCTTCTTCCACAAGCACGCCATTGTCCTCTCGGCTAGTTCCCTCGGCATCTGGCTCCTCTGGGAAAGGCGCTGGAAAGACGCCGGGCGATACGGTGCGACATTCGCGCTTCTGACAGTCCCGGCGTTTCTCCTTCTCTGCTGGCGCACGAATGGCGGTTACTTCGAGAACACCGTAAGCGCCCTTGCCGCCCCGCTCTCCCCCGGCAGTCTCTTCTCTTTTCTATCCTCCATGGGCCCCCTCGAAATCGCGCCGCTGGCCGGAGGACTCGCCGCCTGCCTCTGCGTCCCGGCGGGAAATGCCCGATGGCGACAGGCCGCCCGCGCTTTTCTCCTCACGTTTCTCGCCGCTGAATGCCTCCTTCTCCGGGTCGGAAGCAGCGTTTACTACTATCTCGAAGTCCTGTGCTGGGGGGCCCTCCTGAGCGGCCTCCTGCTCCACGAGGGAATCCGCGCCGTGAAAAAAGCGCGCGAAGGGGCGCTGGGTTGGATACTGGTCTTCTCCCTCGCCCTCGCGCCACTCCTGAACCTTGGCGGTCTCTACCTCAACAACCTCCCGAACCGCTTCCGGCCCTACGCCGACCTGTCAGACGAAAACCCCCGTCTCGCCCTCGTCCTGCGCCGGACAACCGGCCAGATCCTGACCACCGAGGTCGAGCACTTCTGGTGGACCCGCTCGCCCGTCACCCTCATGGACCCGTTCATGTACTCCGTGCGAGTTCAGGCCGGCCAGATCTCGCCCGACAAGTTAATCGGCAAACTCAGCCGCGGCGACTTTCAGAGAATCGTCCTCGTCTGGTCGCCCGACGATCCCGTTCCGAGCTACCAGGGCGTGCCGACCCTGCCCCAGGCGGTCGTCGACGCGATCTGGGCCAACTATACCCCCGTTGAACGATCCGGCCGCTACTACATCTGCGAACCCCGGCCTTAGCCGCGTTACTCGATTGAAAGCGCCTCAACGGCCACTGTGAGATTCCGCGCGTCGGAAGGATCGACCGGCTCATGTTCGTGTCGGCCCCAGGCCGCCTGAATACGTAGGTAATGAACCAGCCGCGCCTCCCTGTTCTGAGGCAGATCCATTTTGATGTCGGTAAACGCGCCCGCGGTCAAACCGGCTTTTCCCACGGACCGCCCGTTCCAGAAAACTTCGACCGTTTGTTCCGGAAACCCCTCCTGCCAGTAAGGGAAAAGCCGCAGCGTCACCGCTGTGGGGATCTGCTTGGCCAAGCCGAAGAAGAACTCCCCCTCCGTCCCGTCCAGCCATCGAGGCGTCGTCTCCCCCCAGTCCTCGGGCCATCCCCACCCCCCACCCACATACGGCGCCGACTCGGATTCGCCCATGCCAATACGCAGGGGAAGCCGCGCCTGCATCTCCCGCCAATCCTTGTGCTTGCTGTCAACCGCAAGTAACGCCCACATCCCCCAGTCCGGCTCCCGGGGAGCGGCCCGATAGACTTCCGGATGGTGAGGCAATATGGCAGGCAGCGCCGGAAACAGACGCCGCACGAATTCCTCGCGTTCGGATTTCGCGTCCCGTGTGGCAAGCACCCACACCGTCGATGCCCCCCGGATCCGGCTCAGAAGAACCGGCAGGCGCTCCGCCAAGTCCAGCAGATCGGGAACTTGAGGAAAATCACGGTCCCGGTAGAACCGGTAGACGTACGGAACATGGCGTCCCAGAAAGATCACGGTGTCGTTCGAAGCGGCCTCTCGGGCCATCTTCGCGACGGCCGGCCGCATGGCGGGCTTGGCATCACGCGCCGCCTCGGCCGGACCAAAGGAAAGCGCTGCCAGCCCCAACAGGATCAGCCCCAAGGCCACCTGCGGCCACTTCCGTACGCCCGGAATCCTCCGCAGGCAAACCATCAGCCCCACCCCGGCCAGAAGCAGAAACGGCGCAACATAAACCAGGTGATAGCGCGCCGCGATCCAATGGTTGTAGAGGAGGTAAGACGTCACCTGAACGGCCTGAGCGCCCCCGATCAGGAGCAGCAGAAAAAGCGTCTCGGCCGGACGCCTCCGCCAGAGCGAGACGGCCCCCGCGACAGTCAGGATCAGGAAGAACGGTAGAATCGCCCACACTACCCGTTCCTGGGTTCCGAAGGCCAGCCAACCGAAGATTTCTCCGACGAGCCGCGCGCTTAGAGGCGGCGCCGGATAGGGCGGCGGCGTGTAATCGCTGGAGGGTAGACGCGCCAAAAGGGGCAGCATGAGGAGAAGCGCCATCCCCGCGGCGATGAGAAACAACCGGGCCCCCCGGGCCTTTTCCCGATACCGACGCCCGAAAACCCATACCCCCGCAGCCCAGAACACCTGGAGGAGAAACACCTCCAGTCCGAAATACAAACTCCACACGGCCAGCGCCGGCCACAGCGCGGCCGGCAAGAGTTTGCTCCGCGAAAGCCGCCCAGCCGTGAGAGAAAACATGGCCCCCACACTCAGGAAACTCAAAAGCGCCGCCATCTCGTAGGGCCGCGCCTCCTGACTGTAGGCGATGTGAAGCGGCGACACCGCGACCAGGCATGCCGCGCAGAGAGCCGCCAGACGATCGCGAAGAAGCGTCCGCGCGACCCACCAGACCGCCAGGATCGTTGCGATCCCCGCCAGCGCGGAAGGCAGCCGCAACGCCCATTCTGAAATCGAAAACCGTCCCACCAGAAACTCGATCACATAGAACAACGGCGGCTTGTTCAGGGGCGCCGCGCCCCATGCGTGCATGAGAGTTGGCACCCGCGCCGCCCCGGCCTGAATCGCCTCATCCAGCCAGAACGAAGCGTCCCCCAGCCGAAAAAACCGCAGAAACGCCCCGACCAGCATCACAGCCAGAAGAAAAACCCTCTCCTGCCGCGCCGTCGGACCTGCCCCTCCAAGGTCGATCCGCGCATCGGCACTCTCGACCAAAGTCGGACATTCGGCCACGCTGCTTTCCAGGATTGAAGGCATTACCCTTCCCTCAGAGATATAACCAGAAGTTGTGTTTGGGCTGAATGATCAAGGAGCGTACCCTTCGGGTTCCACACCACGACCTCGCCAAGGCGAGGGAAAGGATACGCTCCATGGCTGCTGCGGAGATGATTGAAGCACAGAACACGATTTGCGCGCCAGAACCTCGCGACGTTCTGGCCGAGATTTGCCGGCAGCGCTGCTGGGTTCACAAAACGGCCAACATCCTCGACAAGATGCCCAAGAGCGTGCAGCCCCACGCCAAAGCGATGGTCCACGAGATGTACATGGCCCCGACGAAAAGGGTTGCGGATCGACGGCCTCCGGCGCTCCCATCCGGCGGTTGAAATCGGCGAGAAGGTCCCGCTCCTTCTCGCTCCAGGGCGTGACGGAAATCGCGTCGCGTCTGTTCACTAACTGGAGCCAGAAATCCGGGTCGGCGCCGGGCAGGGCTATCTTGGAGGCACGGGAAGTCGTGTCCATAGCCCGTTTCTTATCAGGCCACGCCCGGAAAAGCAAGCCGCGGGGTATCGCTTTCTGCTCGGTGCCAGGTCATTCGGATGGATCGGGACCTCGGTCATTCCTCCGCCTCGCCCCCTGTTCCCCCCGTGGTTTTCCCTTTCAGGTAAATGTGAAGCGCCCGCCCCAAATCGTGTCCGAAGGCTCGCGCGGACTCCGCATTGACCGTCTCCCCTCGCACCACCGCGTAGGGGAATTCCACACCAATCGTGCAGGAAGGATCCTCGTCCGCTGCCATCTCGCCGAGGCCCTGGCGGGGATCACAGACCTCCGCGCGGGTTAGATCTGTTGTAAGCCTTTAGCCACGCGGCGCAACTGTTTCGCTTTTCCTGCTTTTTCCCATAGCTTTTTGGTTTTTTGGCATGTAACTTGTACGCATGACCAGAG
>JABMPG010000068.1 GCA_013203855.1 bacterium | reverse complement strand
CCATCGGGCAGATAGGTGGGATCGTGGGGCCAGTGATTGATGTCGCCCGCAGCGCCCTGGAGGAAAATGGCGTCGAATTTTTCGCCATAGGTGGCTGAGAGGGTTTCGGCCACGATACCGGGCCAGTCGGCGGAGATGAAGTCGGCGTTGCCCCCGCCGATGACGTCGGGATGAAGGGCGAAGTTCACGATCATGGCCCGAGGGCGGGTTTCCTCGTCGATGATGGTGAGGGTCTGGAGTTCGGTGTCGACTGGTCCGGCGGGTCCGATGATCTCGGCATCCCGGTCGTGTTTTCCGAAGAGTTCGGTTCCGTCCTTGAGCCGGAAGAGTCGGTTGAAGCTGTAGCCTTCGAGATGGGTTCGGCCGGGGTGGAGGGTGGCGGGGAAGAGAAGTTCGGCGGCTTCGCGGACCGCATCGGCAATGAGGCGGGGGAGGTTGTCGGCATATTCGTCGTCGCGAGGGACCGAGCTCCCGGGTCGGATCTCCGGGCCCGTGTGGGTGTGCGTGGCGGCGATGAGGATGTTGGCAGGGGGGATTCCGCATTCGTTCTCGATGATCTTGCGCGCGGTGCCGCTCACTTCGGCGGTCATGCAGATCAGGTCGCAGGAGACGAGGGCGAGGCGGGAGTCGCCGCTTTCGATAACAAGAGCGCGGGCGTAAAGGTCGTCACGAATGGAGGCGCTTTTGCGGTCGTGAAAGTACCCGGCGAGGGAGACGCCAACGGGCGGGGTTATCCGGCGGCGGGCGTGGCCGACCCGGATGTACCAGTCTTCGGGGATGGGGTCAGACATGCTCAAGACCTCCTGACGGGAAAAAGCCACAACAGTTGGGTGAGATTGTATCTCCTGAAATTCGGCTTCTCAAGAGGAAATCCGGATCAAGTCGAAGTGCTTGATCCTTCACGGCTGAGAGAAAAGAGGGGGTTCGGAAAGACATATCTTCATCGGGATCTCTGTCTTGCTCTCACTTTTCGAAGGTGGAGAGAAGCACGAGGAGCGTTCCGATGGTGACAGAATTGAAGCAGAAACCGCCCGATTGGGAGGCAGCGCGCAGCGGCAAGAAACAGTCTCCCGGACATCCCGCCCGTGCCTCGCCCCGTTTCGTCCGTGAAGGACCGAGGTCGTGAAAGTAATGAAACCTATCCCCAAAATCCAAACCCACTGTTGTGCTAGACTGCTCCAGGCTGATCTCTTTTCTTTTGGGCCGCTTCGCGAGCCCGTTTTTGACTCGAGGGTGAACCTAGTCACACCTCGCAAAGGAGATCAGCCTTCTCATCCTACCTTGGCGCTTTCCGGGGGTCTCGATTCCTTCTATCGGTTGTCTTCGGGTGTCCGGATCATTCGCTGGTTGTGAAAACGAGGACAGCTTCTGCCCAGTTTTTGGATTTGAATCCGGACCAGTCCCACGTGGGCTTTCCGGACTCGGAGGGGCTGGCGGGGGCGGTGGCTTTGACGCCGATGGTGCGGTCGAGTTCGTTTCCGAGGCCGCGCATGATGGCTATGGGGCGTGTCTTGCCTTCGGCGGAGGCTTCCTGGAGGGTGGCGGCGAGTCCCCGGAGGGGATTGGGCGTCAGGAAGCCTTTGACGCACTCTTTGCCGACGGGCTCCTGGACGGGATAGGAATAGCCTTCGCCGGGCAGGCTGAGGATTTCGCCGCCTTTGACGAAGCCGGATCGGTTGGTCTGCATCTGTTCGTTGGGATAGAGAAGGGTGACGCCCCCGCGGCTGTCGATGTTGAGAAGGGTCAGGTAGCCGTCGTGGCTGGGGGTGATTTCGAAGGCGACGCGTTCTCCGACGCGCAGGCGCTTTCGGGTGACCTGCATGCCCCGGGTGCGTGGCTCTTCGTCGCTGCGAAGGCTCAGGGAGAGGCGCATGTTGTTGCCGATGGGCTGCCGGATCCGCATGAGGTTGGTGGCGATCCAGGCTCTTTCGATTTCGTTCCGGAGTTCTTTTACGACCAATTCGAGGGAGTCTTGGGCGGTGGAACGGACGATCTGGGCGTTGCCATCGACCACGACTGCCGTGTAGCGTACGCCCCGGCCAGCGTTCTGGGCACCGTAGACGACGAGGAGGCCGAAGGCGTCGGTGGGCTGGACGATGGTGGAGATGTCAGAGTCGGCACCGGCCATGATCTGGAGGGCTTCGAGCATGGTCTTGGAGCGGGCGGCGTCCAGATTGGCCGTCTGTTCGGGGGAAGAGGCGAAGGCGTCATAGCGTCGGAAGGCGATGGGCAAGGGCTGGAGGATGTTCTCGGTTTCCGGCTCTTGCAGGATGGAACTGGGGGGCGGTGTGGGTTG
>JABMPG010000615.1 GCA_013203855.1 bacterium | reverse complement strand
TATGCCCCCAACCCGTACCGCCCCAACCTCCCCGTCCACGGCGGAAGCGCGACCGACTACGGCCTGACCTCCCTCGGACCCAACCGCCTTTTCGATTCCGCCTCGGAACAGGGCATCAACGACACCTACGATCCGACGAACGGGACAAACAGCCGGGGAGACGTCATCCGAACGAAGACGGGACGCTGAGCCATGCATATCGTCTACATCACCGCCGGTTCGGGCCGGATGGAATGCGACGCCTGTGTGCGGGACGGAGAACTGGCGCGCGCTTACATGCGCCTCGGACATGACGTCCTCTTCATTCCGACCTATACGCCGCTGGTCACCGAGGACGCGAGAGAGATGGCGGTATCCCGAATCTTCTACGGAGGGATCTCAGTTTACCTGCGCCACCGGTTTCCGCTATTCCGCCGGATGCCCGGTTTTCTCGACCGCCTCTTCGACGCCCGCCCTCTCCTGCGCCTGGCATCGCGCCTCGGCGACATGACCGACGCGAAAAGCCTCGCCGATCTGACCGTCTCCGTGCTTGAAGGAGAAGGAGGCGAACAGCAGAGGGAACTGCATCGCATGCTGGACTGGCTCGAGGAACAGGGCCCGGCCGACCTCATCGTCCTGCCCAACTCGCTCTTCGCCGGCCTGGCGGGACCGCTTCGACGGCGGCTCGGCGCGCCGGTCCTGTGCCTGCTGTCGGGAGAGGATGCCTTCATCGAGGCTTTCCCCGAACCGTACCGCTCCCAGACGCTCGAGGTCCTGCGACGGAAAGCCCGCGACCTGGACGCCTTCCTGGCCCCGAGCCGCTACTATCGGGATTTCATGAGCCGATACCTCGATCAACCTCTCGAAAAGGTGCACCTCGCCCCACTCGGCATCGACTGCGGCTTCTACCCAACCCAGCCCGGCGAGTTTCCACCGATTTTCACCATCGGTTACCGCTCCCCCATCGCCCCGAACAATGGCCTGCACCTGCTGGTGGACGCTTTTCTCGATCTCAAGAAGAGGCCGGGATTCGAGGATTGCCGCCTGCACGTGGCGGGATTCATCGGCGGCGGAGACCGACCCTATTACGAGAAACAGGTTCAGCGAATCCGGTCGGCGGGTTTCGAAAAGGATTTCGCCTACGCCGGTGAACTCGACCCGGCCAGCCGTATTGAGTTCCTCAAAGGCCTGAGCGTTCTCTCCGTCCCAACGGTCTACCCCGAGCCGAGCGGAATGTTCGTCGCCGAGGCCTTGGCGGCGGGAGTGCCGGTGGTCGAGCCGCGGAGCGGATGCCTGACAGAATGGGTCGAAGAAACCGCAGGCGGGCTGCTGGTAGCACCTCAAGACTCGTCCGCGCTGGCCGAAGGAATCGCCCGCCTCAAAGAAGATCCGGCCCTGGCGGACCGCCTGAGGAGGCAGGGAAAGAAGGCGATCTGCGAAGAACACCATGTGGACCGCATGGCCCGCGTAAGCCTTGCCCTCTTCGAGAAGATTCGTGAGGAACGAGGATAGAACCTCTAATTTCAGCATTCTGCAAAGGAGAGCACAACCATGAAAACATCAAAGCGATTGCTGATTCTTCTGGCAAGTATCGGCTTGATCGCAGGCCTGACAGGCTGTCGAGCCACGGTAAGCAAGATGACGGTGATGGAGACACCAACTCTCGAATTCGCGGGACTGGAGCGGGACCAGTACGAGATCCTGGACACGGTCGAGGGTCACGGGATGACGGCAAGGCTGTTCTTTCTCATTCCCATCGGAGACAAGGAGTTCGGCTACCTCTCCCCCCATCCGACTGCTACCAGCCCCCCATTCGGAGCCAGGCGCAGCGCCATGGCGGCGGCCACCTATGACGCCCTCAGCAAAGTCCAGGAAGCGGACATGATCCTGCCTCTCAGTTTCACCACGTCCCGTTCGGGCATTCCGTTCATCTATCAGAAATGGCGCTCGAAGGTAAAGGGCAAAGCCGTTCGGATCAAGAGCGACACGGATCTCGCCCGCGAGAGCGCCGATCATCGGTGAGGAACATCGTGGACGCAACCGCACAGGTCGCCATCGTCGGCGCGGGGCCGATCGGCTTGGAACTCGCCATCGCTCTGAAACAGGCGGGCATTCCCTATCAGCATTTCGACAAGGGCCAGATCGGCCAGACCATCTCCTGGTTTCCGGAGATGATGCGATTCTTCAGCTCACCCGAACGGATCGCCATCGCAGGAATCCCGATCCCCCGGACCGATCAGTCGAAGTGCACGAAGGAAGAATACCTCGCCTATCTCCGCGCCGTCGTCCAGCAGTTCGACTTGCCCGTGCGAACCTATGAGAACGTGGAGCGGATCAAGCGGGTCGACAGCGGAGGGTTCACTCTCCACAGCCGCGACGCTCAGGGCCAATACCACACCTGCCGCGCCGAAAAACTGGTCCTGGCTATCGGAGACATGCACCGGCCCCACCTCATCGGCGTCCCGGGCGAAAACCTGCCCCATGTCTCCCACTACTTCCATGAGCCACACCGGTTTTTCCGGAAGAAACTCCTCGTGGTGGGCGGCAAGAACTCGGCGGTCGAAGCCGCCCTGCGCTGCTGGCATTGCGGCGCCGAGGTGACCCTGTGCTATCGCGCTTCGGAACTCGATCCCAGGCATATCAAGTATTGGGTTCTCCCGGAGATCCAGGGATGCGTCCGCCGCGGGGAAATCCGGGCTCTTCCAACCACAACGCCCCTCGCGATTGAACCGGGAAAAGCCACCCTCAGATCGGTACGGGGCGGCGAGCCCTTCGAGATCGAGGCCGATTTCATCCTCCTGCTAACCGGATACGAGGCCGACATGGCCCTGTTTGCCGAGACCGGCGTCGAACTGACAGGTATCGAGCAAAACCCCGCCTTCAATCCCCAGACAATGGAAACCAACGTGCCAGGGCTATACGTGGCGGGAACCACGACAGCCGGCTCCCAGCAATCCTATCAAGTTTTCATCGAGACCAGTCACATCCACATAGACCGCATTCTGGCTGCCATCCAGGGCAATCCCCCGCCCCCTGAAGAACCCACCAACCGCAGGCCGGAGAATTGAGGGCCTTTGCATTTTGACTCGGCCCCACCGGTGTGCTAACCTGAAAGTCTTCATGCCCGCATGAACGGGGCGGATACCATTCCTGCGGGACAAACAGACATGCCCAAACGGGTCACTATCCTCGGGTCCACCGGTTCCATCGGCGCCAGCACGCTCGACGTGATCCGAGATTTCCCCGATCGCTTCCAGATAGTCGGCCTTTCAACCCGCCGAAATGGAGCGCTGCTCAACGAACAGATCACAGAATTCAGCCCGGAAGCCGTCTGTGTCGCCTCTCCGGAACAGGCCAACGCCCTTCCTTCCGATAACTGCGGGGCCGACCTGCTGTATGGAGAACAAGGACTTCTCGATCTCGTCCGGAACTACGACGCGGACATCTTAGTCGTGGCAACGGTGGGATTCGCCGGGCTATTTCCGACAATGGCCGGCATCGAACGCGGAATGCGCATCGCCCTCGCCAACAAAGAAGTGCTGGTGGTGGCCGGCGACATCGTCATGGCCGAAGCACGCGCACGTCAGGTCCCGATTCTGCCGATAGACAGCGAGCACAACGCAATTTTCCAGTGCCTCAACGGCGGGGAAGGCCGCTACCTGCGACGCGCGATCCTGACCGCTTCGGGCGGGCCCTTTCGCGAGTTCAAACCCGACCGGCTCAAGCGAGTGACGCGCCAGGAAGCCCTGAACCACCCGACCTGGAACATGGGCCCCAAGATCACCATCGATTCGGCAACCCTCATGAACAAGGGCTTCGAGATGATCGAGGCCTGTCACCTCTTCGGACTGACGCCGGACCAGGTGGATATCGTCATTCACCCCCAGAGCACCGTTCACTCCATGGTGGAGTTCACGGACGGCTCGATCCTCGCCCAACTTGGCCAGACCACCATGTATCTCCCGATCCTCAACGTCCTGGCCTGGCCCGAGCGGCTGCCCAATCGCTTCGAGCCCCTCGACATGGCGCGGATAGGACGTCTCGATTTCTCCCCCCCCGATCCCGAACGATTCCGTTGCCTCGACTATGCCTACGAGGCCTGTCGACGGGGGGGCTCCGTTCCAGCGGTTCTGAACGCGGCGAACGAAGTGGCCGTCGAGGCTTTTCTCGGGGAACGAATCGGCTTTACCGAAATCCCGGCCATCATCCGCGAAGCGATGGACAATCATCATCCTCTTGACAACCCAACTCTTGAAGACCTCCGCGAAGTGGACCGAGTGACGCGGGAAAAGGCCCATGAATATGCAGGAAGCTCAATATCTCAGTAGCCTTATCGGCATTCTCGCAGCGGTGTTTCTCTTCGGGTTCGCCATCTTCGTCCATGAACTGGGCCATTTCGTCGTCGCGAAACTCAGCGGCGTCGGCGTCAACAAGTTCGCCATCGGCTTCGGACCTGTCATCTGGCGCTTCGTCAAGGGCGAGACCGAATACTCGATCCGATGGATCCCTCTGGGGGGATTCGTCGCGCTGAAGGGAATGATCGAGGGGATGGACGAAGAGGAAGACGACGACCAACCGGGCAAACCGAAACCCGAGACGGAGGCAAAGAAACCCTCCTCCATGACCGAGGATCTCGACGCTCTCCGATCCAAGCCAGCCTGGGTCCGGATCGCCGTTTTTGCCTCGGGCGTGACCTGCAACTATCTCACGGCCATCGTCCTGATGGCCTTTCTTCTCTGGCACGGCCAGCCCGAGCCCGAGCCGCTGCCGAACCGCCTCCAGGAGATACCAGCCGACACGGTCTGGTACGACCTGGGCTATCGTAGCGGCGATGAAATCGTCGGCGTCAATCGGGAATCGGTCTCTCTGGTCGGTCAGATCCTGACACCCGAATCCGAATCCGGATCCACCAATGTTCTGACCGAACCGATCGAGAGTTGGAAAGATTTGATCGAGCAGATCTACCTGGCCACGCGAAGAAGCGACACCGGTACCTCCCCGACTCTTTTCGTGCAGGTCGATCGGAATGGGCAGCTCCTGACGCTGCCGCTGCCGATCGGTTATTTTCTGAACGAGGACAAGGCAGAGTACTTCCAGCCACCACTACCCGCCTACGTGGGAGGGGTTTATCCCGCCTCCCCCGCCCATCGTGCACGCTTGGTCGAGAGAAACTACCATCTGGGAGAAAAGGCCACCTTCCCCCCCTGGGAC
>JABMPG010000614.1 GCA_013203855.1 bacterium | reverse complement strand
TTGTGTTTCTCTCCACCTTCGCTAAGTGAAAGTAACACAGAGCTCCCGATGGAACTATGTTTTCCCGCCGCCGCCTTCTTCGCATCCGTGAAGGATCAAGGGAGTCCCGCACCCCCACGGCACGGGACTTCAGATCGCAGAACTATTGGCCGCAAACTGCAAACTTCGCGCCCACGACGTCCGGCATTGACACATCCCGGCGCGCCCAGTAGAATAAACCCATGCGTGCATGCCTCAGGGCTGCCGCACCAAGCAGCCGTAGGGCCAGCAGAGGACAGAATAGGACATCCTTTTCTCCTCCAGTGCCCGCATAACCCCCGATGCAAGGAGAGCCTCCGTGCCCGATACCGTTTTCCTGGACGGCCAGTTCGTGTCCCGCAAGGACGCCAAGGTTAGTGTTTTCGATCATTGTCTACTCTATGGGGACGGCGTGTTTGAGGGGATCAGGCTCTATGACGGCTGTGTTTTTCGCCTAGACGAACACCTTGATCGCCTGTACTCCTCCGCAAAATACATCGCGCTGAAGATTCCCCTCTCCCTCGAAGAAATGCGCTGGGTCGTGCTCGAAACCTGTCGGCGCAACGAACTCCAGAACGGGTACATCCGCCTCGTGGTCACCCGAGGCGTCGGAGACCTCGGCCTAGCTCCCTGGCTGTGCAAGATCGCCTCCGTCATCGTTATTGCCAGCAAAATCACCCTCTATCCGGACGAAGCCTATACTCAGGGACTCAGAATCATCACTGTCCCCACCCAGCGCATGCCGGTCGCGGCCCTCAATGGCCGCGTCAAATCCTGTAACTATCTGAACAACATTCTGGCCAAGCTCGAGGGTAACAACGCCGGCGCTCCCGAGGCGCTCATGCTGGACGCCCACGGGTACGCCGTGGAATGCACGGGCGACAATATCTTCATCCTCAAAGGCAAGATTCTTTCCACCCCGCCCGCGTATATGGGAGCGTTGCGCGGCGTCACACGGGACTGTATCATGGAGATGGGAAAGGAAATGGGCTTCGAAGTCCGCGAGGAACCTTTCACCCGCTTCGAAATTTTCGACGCGGACGAATGTTTCATGACCGGCACTGCGGCTGAAGTGGTTCCTGTGGTGAACCTTGACGCCCGGCCCATCGGCGACGGCACACCGGGGAAAGTGACGATGGAGTTGTACGATCGCTTTCGCGAATTCGTCAAGAAGGACGGGAATCACCTCAGTGAAGCCTTGCCCGAGCCCGAAAGGTTGCACGAGATCTGGGCTCAGAAACCCGAATAGGCGACAGACCGGCCGGTCCGCAGGAGTTTTATTATGGCCGAAGAACGCAAGTGCATGAAGTGTGAAAAGCCCGCGACGCACAAGATCACGAAAATCGTGAAGGGACAAGTTTTTGACTTTCTCTTCTGCGACGATCACGCTGAATCCTTCAGCTCCTTCGCGAAAAGGCCGCAGGCGAACCTGGTGGAACTCCTCCACCAGATCCTTAAGCAGCAGGAGCGGATGGCGGTCGATGAAGGCCCGAACTGCCCGAACTGCGGTCTGACCTACGACGCCTACCGCAAGACCCTCCTTCTGGGCTGCAGCGAATGCTACCAAGCCTTCGGAGATCTGATCGTCAACGATCTGAGAAAGATCCACGGCGCAGTTTCTCACTACCCCGAGCGCGAAGCGGCCGCCTTGCCAGAAACCGCGCACGCCCAATCTCCAGCGCGCCCTTCCAGTTTCCAGGAGGACGAATTTCCCAGCAGTCAGCTCGACACCGATATTCTGCCGGAGGAACTCTTGACAATCGAGAGGATGAAGGCCCAGATGTCCGCCGCCATCGAGCGTGAAGACTTCGAAAAAGCCGCTCAGCTGCGTGACGCGGTCAAGCGCCTCGAATCCGTCAAGCCGGAGGAAGATGTTTTCTGCGATGGCTGTGGCGTGGCCATGGTCCCCGTGCTCGTGCCTTCGCCTAAGATGGGAAAACCGATTCTCTACCTGGGCTGCCCCGCCTGCAAACGCGTCGTCAAGATGCGCCCCGCCGGGGAAGAATCTCCCACGACCCGAGAGGATTGAATTGCAGCCGGCCAACCGGTTTCAGCGAGGAGCGGAATAGAAGATGTCGTTGTTCAGTTTCATCAAAGCCAGCGATCAGTGGATGGAAGGCGATGGGCCGATGCATCATTCCATCGTCTCCAGCCGGGCTCGCTATGCGCGGAATCTGCCCCGACTTCCATTCGTCCCGCGGGCAAAGGGCGAGCAACTGGGCATCGTTCTGGAAAAGGTGGATGAGGCCGTCGACCGATGCCCCTACTTCAGGGATTTCCGGCGGCTCAGTATCTCCGACATCCACAGCTTGTATCGAGTCTATCTTAAGGAGAGCCACCTTCTCAGTTCCGAACTTGAACAGGGCGGAGAGCATCGCGTCATCTACATCAGCCCCGACTACCGAATCTCCATCATGGTCAACGAAGAGGACCACGTCCGCATTCAGTGCCTGGAAAACGGATTCCAGATCCGCCGATCGCTGGCTCTGTGTCAGGAAGTCGAGGCCCAACTCGAAAATGCCCTTCACTTCGCCCGATCCGACCGATTCGGCGTTCTCACCGCCTGCCCCACCAATGTCGGAACCGGCCTGCGCCTGTCCGTCATGTTCCATCTCCCTGGCCTCGTCATCGTGGGAAAAGTCCAGGACATCATCCAAAGCATCAACCAGTACGGCCTGACCGTCCGCGGGATCTACGGCGAAAACTCCCAGAACCTGGGGGATTACTATCAAATGTCCAACGAGATCACGATGGGAAAGGAGGAAGCAGATCTCTGCGCGACCCTCGAACGGGTGTCCGAGCAGATCGTGGAACGAGAACTCGCTGCACGGGACGCTCTTTTCGAGCAGAAACCCCTCGTCGTCCGGGATCTTATCCAGCGCTCCCTGGCCATCCTGAAAAACGCCCAGATTCTTGATTCCGCCGAAGCCATGGCCCATCTCAGCAAGATCCGACTTGGCATCGACCGCGGATACTTCCGCCCTCTCGGCCACGCCGATCTCAGCCGTCTCATGATGGAAATCCAGCCCGCCCACATGCAGTGCAAGGAAGGCGGCCAGATCCCCGCCGAACAACGCGACGGACTCCGCGCCGACTACCTCCAGAAACGCCTCAAAGACATCTCCTACAAC